>JALOPK010000143.1 GCA_025453925.1 Candidatus Eiseniibacteriota bacterium
CTCCCACCTGGTCAGGCGCCCCTCTCATCGGTTGCTCCTCTTCGTGGGGTTGCCGCTTGCCCTTGTCCTCCCGCTCTCAGCCCAGGTATGGGAGATCGAGGTCGCCCAGGAGGGGAAGCAGTTCTCGGATATGACTGACCGGTCGCTCCGGCTGGATACGGCGGGCCACCCCCACATCGTGTATGGGGAGGATCACCTCTACTACGCGTGGCATGATGGGACGACCTGGAGTTGCGAGACGGCAGACCAATCGGAATCCGTCGGACGCTATGCCGCTCTCGCCCTCGACGCGGCGGGCCATCCCCACGTGAGCTACTTTGACGAGGCCTATGGCGATCCAACCGACGACCTGAAGTACGCGTTCCGGGATGAAACAGGCTGGCACGTCCAGACCATCGACTCTCAAGGGAACGTGGGGCTCCATACCTCAATTGCACTCAGCACGGCGGGGTTCCCCTTCATCAGCTACCACAGGGCGAACACGAGCCTGAAGCTCGCCTATCTCGACCATGCCGGGTGGCACCTGCAGACCGTGGACTCGGGGGAGGATGTCGGCTCGTACTCCTCGCTCGCCCTTGACGCCTCAGGCTACCCCCACATCAGCTACTTCGACGACTTCTCCGAAGATCTTAGACATGCGCATTGGGACGGAACCGGCTGGGACATCCAGATCGTGGACTCGCTGGGGTACGTTGGCCGGCACTCCTCGCTGGCACTGGATCCTTCCGGCAGCCCGCATATCAGCTACCATGATGGTTCGAATGACGACCTGAAATACGCCTACTCGGACGGCTCGGCGTGGCACGTCCAGTCGGTGGACTGGCAGGGAGAGGTTGGGCAGCACACCTCCTTGGCGCTCGACGCATTTGGATACCCCCATATCGGCTACGCCGACTACACCTCCGAGGACGACTACGACCTGAAGTAT
Organism: Candidatus Eiseniibacteriota bacterium; assembly: GCA_025453925.1. Classification (GTDB taxonomy): domain Bacteria; phylum JAFGKV01; class JAFGKV01; order JAFGKV01; family JAFGKV01; genus JAFGKV01. Next base: position 929 of record JALOPK010000143.1, read on the forward strand.
GCCTACCAGGACGTGGCGGGATGGCACATTCAGACGATGGATTCTCCGGGTAACTTGGGTTGGTACACCTCAGTGGCAGTGGACTCCTCCGGCTGTCCTCACCTCAGCTGTCAGCGCGGCCACCCCAGCGACCACCTATGGTATGCATACAGGGATGGTGCGGGCTGGCACCCCGCCAACGTGGACCGGATGGGGAATCTCGGGTGGTATTCGTCGCTGGCCGTCGACGCGAGCGGCCAGCCACACATCGGCCACTGGGACTACCTGCAGACAGCCCTGAGGTACGCCTACAAGGACGCGACAGGGTGGCATGGTCAAGTCGTGGACGATGCGGGGTCGGTGGGCCTTTTCCCCTCACTCGCCTTGGACGAGCTTGGCCACCCGTACGTCAGCTACAACGCGGACATCTTCGGCGATCTGAAGTACGCCTACCAGGATGGTGGTGGTGGGTGGCATATCCAGACGGTCGATCCGAGCGAGTACTACGGCGGGTACTACACCTCGCTGGAGCTGGATGAGTCGGGCCGTCCCCATATCGGCCATTTTGACAGCTGGACCGGGAGTTTGAAGTATGCGTATGATGGTGGCACGGGTTGGCTCATTGAGGTCGTCGACAGTGATGGTTCAGTTGGCACCCATGTGTCAATTGCGCTGGACGCGTTGGGGAATCCGCATCTCAGCTTCTTCGACACCACGAATGACGACCTGAAGTATGCCCATGAAGACAGTGGAGAGTGGCATATTCAGACCGTGGATGCGGAGGGGGCAGTGGGCTACTACGCGTCGCTGACGTTGGATGAGTTCGGCTATCCCCACATCAGCTACTACGACGACTCCAACGATGACCTTAAGTATGCCTCTTGGGATGGAGCAGACTGGCAGATCGAGCGGGTGGACTCGCAGGGGTATGTTGGGCGGTACACCTCATTGGCCCTGGATCCCTCGGGCTGTCCGCACATCAGCTACCACGACGGCTCCAACTACGACCTGAAGTACGCGTACAAGGATGGAAACGGCTGGCACATTCAGACCGTGGATTCCCCGGGGCTGGTGGGCTACTACACGTCCCTGGCGCTGGATGCGCTGGGCTACACCCACATTTCCTACCACGACAATACGACCGACGACCTGAAGTATGCCCGGGCCTACGTAGCGACCCTAGCGCTCGCGGGAGAGATGACGGGTGGCCAGGTGCAACTCACCTGGTCGCCGGTGACCCTGGCCACGGCCTATTGGATCTACGGCGCCTCCAACCTGCCGTGGTTCGTGCCGGGGATGGGGTCGGGATACGACTTCCGGCTCGACGTGGTGCTGCCGCCGACCATCGCCTGGTCGAGCGGCACCGGCGTGGGGGATCCGTCCGCTGACTGGACCTACCTGGTGATGGCGATGGACGCCTCGGAACAGGAGCTGGCGCGGTCGAATCGTGTCGGCGAGGAGGACTTCGAGACCGACATCCCGTGAGGGGCGCGCGGGGGGCGAGGGATTGCGGACGACATGGAGGTAGTCCCCCGTTTCATGAGACAGGGATGGGCAGGGGAAGAACATCGAACATCCATACACGGAACAGGGGAATGGGTGATGCCCCTGGAGGGACGCGCTCTGTCGCGTCCGTCTGGCTGAGTGCGGATGAGCCCGATGTGTCCGCTGAGGACGTGCCATTCGGCGTCGCGCGGCACTATTCTCACATGAGAATAGTGCCATGATTCGGGTCGAAGCTTCCCGGATGCGCGGCTGGGCCTCGTAGCGCAGTGCGGCTCTGCCCTCCCGACCAAATTGATCCTTGCTCCCTCGCTGCCCGTGCCCCAACTTTGCCTACGGAAATGATGGAAGGGAGGATCACCCATGGGACTGGTTGAACTTGTGAATAGGGTCGCGACGGGGCCACGGAGGGTGAGGGCACGGTTCACGCTTCCCGGCGTGGTCTTCTTCCTCGGCATGCTGGCGGCATTGGTAGTCGTGGCCCACTGCGTTGACCGATGGCTTGTGTGGGGTCCGTTCATGAGCCCCGCCCTGCGGACGGTGGCGGGGTTGCCAGTCACCGCCCTCGGCGGGACGCTGACTGCATGGTGTATCGTTCGGTTCTGGAAGGCGCGCGGCACGCCGGTCCCGCTGAATCCTCCCGAAGAGCTGGTGTTCGATGGGCTCTATGCCCACGTCCGCAACCCCATGATGACGGGAGTGTTCGTGGTCATGCTCGGCGTGTCCTTCCTGATGGGGTCCCGGGCTCTACTCTTCATCGGGCTTCCCGCACTCATCGCCGCGGGCGTGTTCTTCGTGAAGGTGATCGAGGAACCAGAGCTGGAGAGACGGTTCGGGCAGGCATACGTCGCCTATCGTCGCCGCGTGCCGATGTTCCTGCCGAGGCTCGGGAAGGACAACGGGTCGGCCGGTCAGCGCCAGGCGGACGACCCGCCGCGATAGGTCGCGCGCCGAGGCCCTTCCCGTCAGGCGATGCGGGGCGACTCACTCCCCGGTCATCGGATCTCCCGTCCTCATTCCTCGGGCGGCGCGGTCAGCACCACGAAGCGCGGATCGGTCTTGATCGGCGCGAAGTCGGGATCGTCAGGGGCTCGGCGCGCGTACGATGCATCGCGGAGGATGGCCTGTTCCAGGGTTCGAAGGGCCTCGTCGAATCGCGTGGCCTTTGCGTAGTAGCAGGCCAGGTGATAGTGCGCCTCGCCTGAGAGCGAATCGAGTTCGACCGCCTTCAAGCCGACTGTGATCGAGGCTTCGACCTTCCCTGCATCGGCCAGCGAGTAGCCTTCATTGATCAGCGCCTGGACCTTCCAGATGTTGAAGATCCGGCGCAACTCGGCGATCGGGTTTTCGTGGTCATCCACCCTCAGATCGCAGTAACGATCGGTGTAGCCGCCGTACCCACCACCATTCCGCACGATGACGATGGCGGCCGATTGCATGCCGCGCGAATCGCCGCCCGCCTCCTGACCGGCTTCCAGCGCGCGCATCAGCCGTTCTCCCAGCATGTCATCCGTCCCTTGAAAGGCGTGGGCCATGGCCTCCACCGTCGTCCCACTGACCAGGATGTTGCCTTGCACGGAGAAGTGCCTCCCCACGAAGTGCCCTGCCCACGGGAGGCATTCGGACCCGGTGAACGCGGCGCTGTACCCCGCGGCGTCGACGATCCCGAGCTGGCGCTGTTCGCGCTGGGGATCATCCGCCAGGAGACGTCTGATTGCCTCGTGGACCTCCGTCCCTTGCGAGAGCAGGTCGAGGCCCAGAGGCCCATAGGTCGGATTGCCGAAGGCCTGACTGGCGACGGCGCCCACTCCGGCTCGCGCCCATGGCACCACCGACCCGACGGCGAAGAACTTGGACTGCACCGCGACTCCCAGGTCACCGGTGACCGAGTCGAACGCCACGATGGAGAAGGTGGCGATGGGCTCACTGCAAATGGCTGAGGTCGAGGGGACAATCAGTGCCGTCAATCCGAATGCTGCCACGAACGAGACCACCTCGCCATGTAGGGTGGGTCGGCGCGGGAGTTGAGTCGTCTTGTGCATGGTGACACCTCCGGGAGAGGGCGTGGGGGGCGAGGCGAGGCGATGGCTCAAGTTCCGGCGCGAGCGCAGAAGCGCAAGAGCAGTAGACCCGCCCCGCTTCCGCGGGTGCGGGGCCACGCTGCGCGGGAAGATCGGAAGCACGAAGCACGAAGCACGAAACGGAGCGGTCGCCTCGGGTGCAGGTCGACCTCCCGACAGCTGATGGCTGATAGCCGATAACTCACGGCCGACAGTCCCCGCACAGCGGGCCTGAACCCTGAAGCCTGCGCAGTGGGCACGGCTCACCGCGCAGTGCGCAACTACAATTGCGCAATGGGAGATCTCGCGCTATCCTGAGTGGTCGGGCGCATGCACGAAAGGAGCCCATATGTCGGATCTTACTTCCAGAATCAGGGAGAAGCTGGCCGCTCCGCAGATGATCAATCTGGCCACCGTCACCGAGGTGGGAACTCCATGGGTTCGCTATGTGATGGCCGTGACCGATGACGATCTGACGATGCGGGTCGCCACGTTCCTGGGCTCCAGAAAGGTCGCCCAGATCAATCAGAACCCCGAAGTGCACGCCAGTTGCGGGGTGACCTCACTGTCCGAGGCATCGGACTACCTTCAGATCCAGGCGCGGGCGACGGTCTCCACCGATGAGGCGGAACGGTGTCACGTCTGGAACGACGGCCTCAAGGCCTATTTCCGTGGCCCGGACGATCCGAACCTGGCGGTTCTGGTGTTGAAGCCCTATCGCATCGAGCTGCAGACGATGGCCTCGATGACCCCGGAGGTGTGGGAGTCGGAATACTGATCGATCCCGCCGTCCGGGCCCCGCGGGCGCGGAAGAGCCGCGGGCGATACCCGTGAGGAGACCAGCGATGAAGACCATATCGTCCGCGTTCCTTCTCTTGCTCGTGGCGAGCGCAGGTTCCGACCCCGTTCCCTTCGTTGACGGCCTTGTCGTTCGCGGAGACGTGCAGATCGCGCCGGGGACCTACGAACTCACCACGCCCATCCGGATTGTCGAACATGGCTCACGGCTGGATCTCGCGGGAGTCGTGCTGAGGAGCCCGGTTGCGGGCGGTCCCGCCGCTTCCTTCACCGATACGGCCATCATCGTCCAGGGCCTCCGGGGCGTCACGATCGCCAATGCGACCATCCAAGGCTTCAAGGTCGGCATCTCCGGCTGGGGGTGCACCCGCCTGGCAATCACGGGATGTGACCTCACCGGCAACTACCGGCAGCGGCTCCACTCGACCCCCGAGCGGGAGAATGAGGCGGACTGGCTCTGGCCTCATCACAATGACGAGAACCAGTGGGCGACGAACTACGGCGCCGGGATCTACCTGGACGGCTGCCGCTCCGCAGAGATCGCCGGTAATGTCGGCCATGACAGCCAGAACGGGATCATCCTCTCCCGGACCGACAGCTCGTTCGTCTACGACAACGACATGTCCTACAATTCCGGATGGGGCCTCGCCATGTGGCGTTCATGCGGCAACGAGGTCAGCAACAACCGGTTCGACTATTGCGTGCGCGGCTACAGCCACGGGATCTACCGGCGCGGGCAAGATTCGGCAGGGATCCTGGTATTCGAGCAGTGCTCTGACAATGTCTTCGCCTTCAATAGCGCCACCCATGGAGGTGACGGGTTCTTCCTCTACGCCGGTCACGAGACGCTGGAGCAGACCGGGCTGGGCGGCTCCAACCGAAACCTCGTCTGGGGTAATGACTTCTCCCACGCGGTAGCCAACGGGATCGAAGCAACCTTCTCCGAGGGCAATCGATTCATCGAGAACACTCTTGACGAGTGCGAGTATGGCGTGTGGGCGGGCTACTCCTACGGCACGGATATCGTCGGCAATCGAATCTCGCGGTGCGCGCGAGCAGGCGTCGCCATCGAACACGGGCACGACAACCGGATCGAAGGGAATGCCTTCACGGGCAACCGGGTCGGGGTTCTGCTGTGGGCCTTTCCCTCCGCGCAGTTCGACAGTTCGGTGTATGGGGAGCACCAGAACACCCGCTCCGAGCGATACCGCATTCTCGGGAACCGCTTCGAGGGCGACTCCACGTCAGTCCGGCTGTACACCACCAGCGAGGTGCGGATCGAGGAGAACGAGTTCAACCCCCTCGACGCCGTGCTCACGCTCAAGACGGTCTGCCCCGCGCTGACGTTCCGATGCAACAACGTACGCGGGGGCAGGATCCTGGCCCGGAACGAGGCGAGCGAGGGCGTGATACTCGACGCCAACTACGCGGCGGTCCGCGCCGTGGAGGGTGACATCAGCATGCCGGATACGCTCCCGGCGCCTGTGCCCGCGGACAGCGTCGCCCTGGATCCCGCACGCTTCCGGCCACAGACCCGGGGCACGCTCGACGCGTTCATCCCCGCGGGGCGACTCCGCGGCCGCGAAACCATGGTCATCGATGAGTGGGGCCCGATCGCCGCCGGCGAGCTCCATCTCTTTCCCCGTGATCCCGCGGGCTGGGGTGACGGCCGGCTGTTCCTCGCCGGCCGGTCGGGGTACTTCGATGTGACCCTGGTGACCGGGCCGGTTTTCGTCGAACCGCTCGCCGGGAGGGTCCCATCCAGCGTCGTCGTGAGACCGATGCGCCCCGGATTCGCGGAGGCCAACGTTCAGGTCACCTGCGGGGACCGTGTCTTCGACGCGAAGGTCGGGCTGGCGGCGTCCGACTGGCTGGTTCGTTTCTACGGCTGGGAGGCCGCGGCCAGCGGCGAGCCCCCGGCGGATTGGGCCGAGGTGACCGCCGGTGCACCGCTCGACACGCTGCACACCGATCGAGTGGACTTCTGGTGGGGCGGAAAGCCGCCGACAGATCGCGTCCCCGCCGAGCACTTCGCCACCGTCGGGGAAACCTCAGTCAACATTCCGGGCGGCACCTACACCGCTCGCACCATATCGGACGATGGCATCCGGGTCTTCGTGGACGGCAAGAGTGTGGTCGACAACTGGACCACCCACGGCCCCAAGGAGGATCGGGGTTCGTTCACTGTGTCCACCGGAATGCACCGGTTCCGCGTGGAGCACTGCCAGATCGACGGGTCGTCGTGGCTGCAGTTCTGGATTCAGAAGTAGACGCCCACCTTCCATCGCCCACCGGAGCATGACCGGGCACCGCCAGGGGGCGCGCCGTGAGCCCGGGCGCTGTTTGGTGGGCGCGTCAGCTTCCCGCGCCCGGGGCCCAGTTCGGGGCATCGACCCCGGTATGGATCGAGATCACGTCCACGATGGGGCCGACCATGCAGAAGCTCGCAAGGTCATGGCGCCGGCGCAGTTGCACCCACACCTGAAGCCCCTCGTGATGGAACGCGGGGTCGAGATTCGTGGGCTCGTAGTGGTCGTGGGGACCTGATTCGAGCACCCACCCGCAGCCGTCGGTGCCTGCGAAGTTTCGCACGGTCACCTGCGCGGCGAACAGGTCGTCGTCATACAGCAGGTCTCCCACATTACACGAGCAGAGAACGACCAGGGTCACGAACAACCCCATCCCTGCTCTTCGCCGGGCGGAACGCATGCATGCT
>JALOPK010000144.1 GCA_025453925.1 Candidatus Eiseniibacteriota bacterium
CACGACCACCGGGGTTACGGCCGTCTCCCGGGTCGGCCGTAACCGGGGCCGGGTAAACACCACAGTCAGGGCTGTCACGCCGGCCATCACGAAAACGGCAGGCAGCCAGACGGCTGCCCGATGCCGCCGCGGCAGTTGGCGCGAAGCGGAAGCGGATGGGCGAAGCAGCTCTCGCGCGGAAGCGACGTCTTGGGGCCTCTGCTCCGGTCGCTTTTCCAGCAGCGCGGCAAGGAAACCCCGGGCTTCCTCCGGCACATCAGCCGGAAGGGAGGCGATGGGATCCGACTCCAGCAGGCCCCGCACTGCCTCCTGGAATGTCTCGCCCGGAAACGCCCTCCGCCCCGCCAGCGCCTCGAAGAGCGTTGCGCCGAGGCTGAACAGGTCGGATCGGGCATCGGCGGTGCCGCCCCGCAGAGTCTCGGGATCCATGTATGCCGGCGTTCCCACCAGCGTGTCGCTCTGGGTGGCGGCAGGACTCTGCACGAGCCGGGCGAGCCCCAGGTCGGCCAACTTCGGGCCCTTGACGCTGAGCATGATGTTCGACGGCTTGATGTCGCGGTGGATGATCCCCGCGGTGTGGAGGGCCTCGAGCCCTTCCAGCAGGGTGCGTGCGAGGGGCAAGAGCTCCTCCCAGGGAAGCGGACCTGCCGCCAGCCTCCGCGCCAGATCATGCCCTTCAACGTACTCGGACGCCAGATAGAGCCTGCCTTCGTCTTCGCCGCAGTCGTAGACCCTGACAACGGCGGGATGGTCGATCTTCGCGAGCGCCTTCGCCTCCCGCTCGAATCGGGACCGGCGTTCCGCCCAGCCCGGGCCGCCCGATGGAAGCACCTTCAGGAACACCTGGCGATCCAGCCGCGTGTGCACGGCTCGGTACGATAACGCCTGGCCGCTGTCGCCCACCGGAGCGAGGATGCGGTAGGGGCCGATCGTCTCCTCAGCCATTCCATTCCTTCAGTTTGTACTGCAGCCAACGGAGCGAGACGCCGAGGGAACGGGCCGCCAGCGTGCGGTTGCCTTGGGTCCGCTCAAGCCTGGCCAGCGCGATGCGGCGGATGGCCTCCTCCAGCGAGGTCTCATCTCCGGGAGTCTGACCTGGCACGGCCGTGGCGGGAGCGCCCAACTCGATATGCTCGGGCGTGATCCACTCCCCGTCGCTCACCAGCACCGCCCGCTGCATGACATTGCGCAGTTGGCGGACGTTCCCCGGCCAGGAGTAGCTCATGAGGGTCTCTCGTGCCTCCGGTGCCAGTTCTCTGACTGGTACGCCGATCTCCTCGCAGAAACGCCGCACATAGCTCTCCGCCACCAGCAGGATATCCGAACATCGCTCACGGAGGGGGGGGAGCGTGATCGTGAACACGTTGAGGCGGTAGAACAGATCCTGCCGGAATCGTCCGGCGGTGAGCTCCTCCTCTATGTTCTTGTTGGTGGCGGCGACGATGCGCACGTCGACTTTGACCTGGCGCGTGTCTCCGACCGGACGGAACTCCCCCTCCTCGATGACCCGAAGAAGCTTGGTCTGGGTCGCGGGGGAGATGTCGGCCACTTCGTCCAGGAAGAACGTGCCCCCATGGGCCATCTCGAAGAGGCCCTTACGGTCGGCGATGGCGCCGGTGAAGGCGCCCTTCTTGTGCCCGAAGAGCTCGCTCTCCAGGAGGGTTTCAGAAAGGGCGCCGCAGAACTGCACGATGAAGGGCCCCTTCGCCCGTGGGCCCTGGGTGTGAAGACTGCGGGCCACCAGCTCCTTGCCGGTGCCGCTCTCCCCCAGGATCAACACCGGCGCATGAGTCGGCAAGGCGGTCTCCATGAGACGGAACACCCGCTGCATCTGGGGGCTCTCACCGATGAGCGACGCCCCTACGCCAGAAGGCCCTCGAAGTGTCTGGTTTTCCGCCTCCAGCCGCTCCACCAGCCGCGCGCCGTCGAGGGCAATCGCTCCGTGTGTCGCGAGGGCTTCCAGGAAGTCCAACGCGTCTCGATCGACCGATGCCTCTGCGCCGCGCCAGTCCAGATAGAGAGCGCCCACCACGCGATCCCGCACCTTCATCGGTGCGCAGGCGACCGACCGGATCCCGTGCAGCACGACGCTCTCCGATGACCCGAACCGGGGATCGGATTTCGCGTCGACCGTCAGCACGGGCTCTCCCTTGTCCAGGACGTGCCGGAGCACCGACCCCGAGATGGCGAGCATGGCGTGGGTCGACTCCCGGTGAAAACCCCCGGTGGTTTCGACACGGACGGGTCCCTCGACGGCGCCTTCCGCGGCCGCGCCTTCCCTGAGGAGCGCGAAGCCGCGCTCCGCCTGGAGCATGTAGCAGGCGAGTTCCACGATGGTGCGAAGCAGCTTGTTGGGAGCGTGAACCCCAGCCAACTCCCGGGCGACTCCCCGGAGCGCCTGATACTTCTCCCGATCACTCTTGAACCTCATGATACCACCTTGAATGCGGCCTCACGGGACCGTCCGGTGTTGCCGAAGGAGTCGATGGTGTGGAGTACCCAGTAGTAGGTGCCGGTGCTCAAGGCAGTGCCCACGACGGCGGAGTCGGTCAGCGCGGGGAAGAGGGAGCTCTCCCAGGCAGTGGCTTCCACCCCGCTGTCCACCCGTATGACGCGAGCTCGCAGCACGGAAGGGTATGCGGGAGCAGGCGGAATCCAGCGCAGTACGGGGCGCGGCCCGACCTCCTCGAGTCCCGACGGCGCGATGAGCGTGCCAACATCTCGAACCACTCGAACCAGCCTGATCACGCAAACCGCCGATGAGGCCGCCTGCTTGTCCCACGCCTGGAAGGTAAAGTCGGCGCCGACGAAGTCTTCCGCGTTGAACGGAAACTGCACGGCGTCGTCCAACGTAGCACGGAAACTCCCCGGGGTCAGCTCGGGCGAGAGCACAACGCGGAGGTTGCCTGCGGCGGTGCAGCAGACGCTGTCCAGGTCTCCCATCCCGTCGGCATCCTCCACCCGCGTGGTGAGGGTGATCCACTCCTCGTAGGGCTCCGGCCACCACCTCTCCTCATGCGTTGATGCAACCGACGCCTGCGTGATCGCCGGAAGGGCGTTCAGATAGAAAAGTTGGTGCTCGCGGGCCGGGCCCAACGGAGGGACAACAACACTGCAGGGGGCGAACATCCCCCCCGAGGTCACCACCATGACGGATTCCGGCGGGAGGTAGAGGAGCGCGAACGCACCGTCGGCATCCGTGCTGTCTACGAGACCGAATGCGGGCGCCGCAACGGGGACACCCTGCAGGGGGCGATGGGGAGCGAAGAGACTCATGACGTGACCGAACACGGGGGCGTATCGCCCCGTCTCCGGATCCAGGGGATTGTCGCGCGGCGCATCGCCGCACGTGGCGAAGAGCGCCCCTGCCAACATCGTGACACAACAGGCGAGGGTCGGCCAGGCCTGCCGCCCGGACCCGTGAGGGCCACGGAAACAATTCATGATGTCGTTCCCAGACCTTGCGACATTCTTACCCCACATGCGGCCGCCGGGCGGCAAGTCCAGTGCGTGCGCCGCCCGCGGCGGCTCGGCACGACCACGATGAACCCCGGTTGATCCCGGTCTCAACGGGGGACAACGCAAACAGCAAGTTCCTCCAACGTCAACCCCGTCAGCATCGCGGCCATCGCGCGTCCACCAGCCGGGCCGCCCAGCTCGAAGACTGCCCAGCCTTGGGCTGCTTGCCCCACGGCCTGTCGGACATCACTTTGGAGGGTCATGCGTCCGAGTCGTTGCGCACCGAGTTAACCAACACGGGATACTCAAATGAAGTCCGGCCTGCTCATCTTCGATCTCGACGGCACGCTGTTCCGCTCGGAGACCGTGACGGTCCCGGCCGTGCAGCGTGCATTCCGCGAGCATGGTCTCGTGGAGCCCTCGGCGCCTGAGATCTGCTGGTTTTTCGGCAAGCCGCACCGCGATTTTCAGGAATGGCTGGAATCGATCGTCCCTGGGTCCCTGGCCTCGGGCATTCTGGCTGCCGTGGATCGCCGTGAGCTGGAACTGGTGAGCGAAACAGGCGAGCTGTACGCCGGAGTCGCGGAGATGCTCACTGAGGCCCGGAAGCAGTTCACCCACCTGGCGATCTGCACCAACGGAGAGCGGGAGTACGTCGCCCGGGTGCTGAGTACGTCCGGATTGCTCCCGTTCTTCGATCGCATCAGATACCGCGAATCCCCGGTTGACACGAAGGCTGCCATGGTCGCCGAGTTACTGTCGACCCTCGACGCGAGGCCCGCCTTCGTCATCGGTGACCGGTCGGAGGACATCGATGCCGCCCATGCCAACGGCATTCTCGCCATCGGAGCGCGCTATGGGTACGGCACGGTCGGAGAACTGGCGACTGCTGATGCGACCATTCAGACCCCACTGTCGCTGCTGGAAGTACTCTCGTTCATGATGCTGCCGCGGAAGTTCCCCGGACCATGATAGACTACGACAAGCTCGCCGCAGACTATGCGGCACACCGAACTGTCCACCCGGGGGTACTCGCCGAACTCCTGGAGGCCATCAACGAGCAGGACGCTTCGCGCATCATGGAGGTGGGCTGCGGCACGGGGAACTACATCCGGACCATTGGGGAAGGGCGCGCTGTGCAGTGCGTGGGGATCGACCCCTCGGAGGGCATGCTCCGGCAGGCCCGGAAGCGGGCGCCGGGCATCGAGTTCCTGGCCGGGACTGCAGAGACCCTCGACTTCGACCCTGATTTCTTCGACCTCGTCTTCTCAGTCGACGTGATCCACCATGTCGGGGATCGGATGGCGTTCTTTCGAGGCGAAGAGCGAGTACTGCGGCCGGGAGGAAGGATCTGCACGGTCACCGATTCCGAAGACATCATCCGCCGACGGGAGCCGCTGGTCAGATACTTCCCTGAAACCGTCGATGTCGAGCTGCGCCGCTACCCCGGCATTCCCGTGCTGGAGCGCGAGATGGTCGAAGCGGGATTCACCGGCATCCGCGAATCCCGGGTCGAGGCATCCCATTCCCTTTCGATCATTGGTCCTTATCGCGACAGGGTCTTCTCCTCACTCCTCTTGATCTCGGAGGCCGCCTTCCTGCGGGGTATCGCCCGAATGGAAGAGGATCTGGCGCGCGGCCCCATCCCCTGCGTGTCACGCTATGCGCTGATCTGGGGTCGTGCCGGGGGACCGCGGCCACCAAGTTCTGGGTTCAGAGGGTGATGAGAGGCAAGGGCCCCTCATGCGACTGGCCAGCGGGAGGCAGCGGTGACTTTGGAGCCGAGGAAACACATGTCATGGCAGCTATTCTAATATTAGAATAGTCTCTGTGACGACCGAGTCTGATGCGAAGAGTTCGAGGTGCACTCGACTCCCGTTCGACCTCGAATCGCCCTGTCCGGCATGCCGGTTGATACGAGAATGGGCGAGTTGTGCGCAGATGCCCGTGTGAGGACGACACGACCACCCGGGGTGCGAGGCAGGGACTCGGCCGATGGCCCGGCGACACGTGCAACCCGTGTGGCCCGGGGGCAGTGCGAATTGAGAACGAGTGTGCCGTCACTTCAGGCGACGGCGGAGGACAGGACCATAGGTACCTGGTGCAGCCACGACAGCCACCGACCAAGCGAGGAGGCACAATGGCATTGAAGATCTTCCAAGTCGATGCATTCACCAGCGAGCCGTTCAAAGGGAATCCCGCTGGCGTCTGTCTGCTCGACGGCCCGTACGACGATGAGTTCCGTCAGAATGTCGCCCGCGAGATGAACCTGTCGGAAACCGCATTCCCTTTGAGAGAAGACGAAGGCTTCCGCCTGCGGTGGTTCACCCCGGCGGTAGAGGTCGCGCTGTGCGGACACGCCACATTGGCCACCTCCCATGTCCTGTGGGAGGAGGGAATCGTACCCCTGCAGACGCCCATCCGCTACTTTACGAAAAGCGGTGAGCTACGGGCAGCCAGGCGCGACGGGCTGATCGAGCTGGACTTCCCCGTCAAGCTGGAGCAGACAGTGGAGGCTCCCGAGAGCCTGATTCGGGCAATGGGTGTCATGCCTCGCTACGTGGGGCGCAACCAGTTCGACTACCTATTCCTGCTCGACAACGAAGCGACTGTGCGCAAGGTCTCACCCGACTTCCGTCTCCTCCGCGGCGCCGGCGCCCGGGGGATCATGGTGACTGCGCCTTCCGACTCCTCCGAGTTCGACTTCGTGTCGCGCTTCTTCGCGCCGGGAGCGGGCATCGACGAGGACCCGGTCACGGGTTCTGCTCACTGCTGCCTCGGTCCGTTCTGGGCGGCCCGGCTCGGCAAGACAGAACTCCGCGCCTACCAGGCGTCGGCGCGCGGCGGGGAGCTTCTCGTCCGCGTGGCCGGCGATCGAGTCCTTCTGGCGGGGCATGCCGTGACGGTGCTGCGCGGGGAACTGGTGGCGTAGAGGCGCGGTCGGCGCGAGTTCGAAACCCAAAGCACGAAATCCGAAACGAACGAGCGAAGGGCTGCAGAACGCGGGAGTGAGTGCGCCGTCGGAACCTCAAGGCCTCTGTCACCCGGCGAGGCCTTGTGGGAGCGGCTTCGGTTGCGATCTGAATCGATCATTCCGCCTCGCTCAAACGTGGCTGAAGCCACTCACACAGGCGAGCGTCTTCCACTCTTGGAGGTTCCATGGATCCGCATGAGCATGCAATCGCGGCGTTTGACCAGGGGTTCAACTGCGCCGAGTCGGTGCTGACGGCTTTGTGCACCGCCGCGGGGCGCGATGTGGGTGAGTTGCGTCGTCTGGCCACCCCGTTCGGTTCAGGCATTTCCCGCCGGGGAACGGTGTGCGGCTGCCTGTCGGGTGCCGCCATGGCGATCGGCCTGCTGGCCGGGCGCTCAACACCCGAGGATGCCGAGGGGAAGGAGCGCGCCTATGGCATGGTCGAGAGACTCCTGGGGCTGTTTGAGCGTACTTATGGAAGCACGGAGTGTCGCACGCTGACCGGTCTCGACTTCCACGATCCCGCGGCAGTGGGACGATTCAGGGAAGACATCAGAGGTCGCGTCTGCGTCCCCGCCATTCGATTCACCGTGGAGAACGCACTCAGCGAATTGCGCGCCGCAGGCATTGCGATGCGGATAGGGCTCGAGTAGATGCCCCGTATGAGCAGGATGGTCGCCCAATTGTCAATCGGAGGTACTGCGCCATGAAGCTCCTCGCCCTTGAGAAGGAACGACCGGGTGTGACCGACGGGGAGTTTGCCCGGCATCTCAAGGCGGAGGCACTCCGTGCGTGGGAACTGTACCAGTCCGGCGTGATCCGCGAGCTCTACTTTCGGGCCGACCAGAGCACGGCAGTCCTGATTCTGGAATGTGCCAGCATCGAAGAGGCACAACGCGCCCTCGCTACCCTCCCTCTCGTCAGGGAAGACCTCATCTCCTTTGACCTCATCCCCCTCCGCCCCTACCCAGGATTCGCCCGGCTGTTCGGGGGAAGGACGGCCTGAGCCCGGCGATACCCGCAATTCGTTCCCGGGGTGTCTCGCACCCATCTTGAGACTTGACCGCGCGGGCGCGGGCACGCTAAATGCAAATCGGTCTCGCTTGTCTCAGCCCTTCGCAGAGGTGAGGCGATCGTGCGCGATTAGCCTCGCTGTCATGTCTACAATCTGCCATCGGAGATCGAGCTCTCGCCATCCCCGTCCCAACTCCCCATGGAGGCCTCCATGCGTCAGTTCCTTAGGTTCAACGCCGCCTGTATAGTCCTCGCCGTGGTCGCCCACGCCGGCACGCACGAAAGCCTCGTGACCCTTGACCCCTTGGCGAATCCTGCCCATCCGGCGTTCACCGTTTTGGGGGAATCTGAGGGCTCACTGCGGCTTGAGATGCGGGTATCGGCGTTGGGGCGGGAGGAGTTGCCCATCGAGGGCGAGAGGTTCCAGGCGCTGACCATACCGGGCGGCGACATCCGCGGCGAGACCGGGCAGCCGGGGCTTCCGGTGATCACGCGGCTGGTGGCGGTGCCGAGCGACGTTTCAGTGGTAGAGGCGGGCGCACCGGCCCTGATGCACAGTCTGCGGGTCGTGCCGCTGACGTTCGCGCCGGTGGCGTATGATCCGGTGAGCGGAGAG
>JALOPK010000145.1 GCA_025453925.1 Candidatus Eiseniibacteriota bacterium
GGAGTACCGCGCCCGCGTCGCGGCGAGTTGGGTGACAACGATACCCGTGTTTCGCAACGAGCTGATCCGCTTTGATCCTTCCGCGGTGGACACGGCCGCCATGGCTGCGGCTTTGAAGGCAGGCACGCTGGCCGACACCACTGCGGTGCTGCGTTTCTCTTCGGGAACGCTGCTCCTGCGAAAGGTTTTGCTCCCCACCCTCGCCGAAGCCACGGTCTTCGCGGAGTTGGTGGAGGTCAGCAACGGCGACGCCTACGACCGGACCGGGTCTGTGTTCCTGGTGTCGGCGGGCCGGTCACCCTCCTTCCTTGATGGACTCACAGGCGGCGTGGGGAGCCTGCCCGTGATCGAGGACCGAGAGGGCAGGACTTACCAGGGCATTTGCGCCACCGACGACTATGTGCCGCCGCTGGAACTCGTCCGATTCGTCACACCCTTCGGTGTCGGTTTCTACAATGAGCAAGTCAGGGTCAAGGGGATGGTGTGGGCAGACTCGGTCCAGCATACGATGGACGTGACTGAGCTCCTCCCGGTCCTCCACGGTTCGGTGTGGATCGGGGTGTTCATTGGCACCTACGACACGGGAGGACACCGAGTGAGCCTGAACATGCGGTACCATCCCACCAGCCGCGAGGTAACCGATGCACCCGCGCCCGACGGATGGCTGCAACCGGTATTCAACACCGTGAATGTGCTCGAGATGTCGGGACAGGAGTACGCGAGGATCTTCGCCCATGACTCGCTCACGGCGGAGTTCGACCTGCCGCCCGGCATAGGGAACATCCGGTTGCGCTACATCACGACAGGACACGGAGGGTGGGCGAACGGAGATGAGTTCAACCCGAAGAAGAACTCGGTCTTTCTCAACGGTCGCGAGGTCGGCAGCATCATCCCCTGGAGAAGTGACTGTGCCTCCCACCGGCGATTCAACCCCGCTTCCGGAGACTTCTGGAACGGCGTCTCTTCATCCGATCTGAGCCGTTCAGGCTGGTGCCCCGGCTCGGCAGTCGAGCCGCTGACCATTCGGCTTCCTGATCTCGCGCCCGGGCGACATCGTCTCCAGGTGGCGATACCCATGGGCGCCCCCGAAGGTGACAGCTTCAGTGCCTGGAATGTCTCCGGCGTGCTCATCGGCGAGCCGATGCAGGCCCCTGGAAATGAGAGGTAGACTCGATTGGCCTGTCAAAATCCCAAGGGTCCGGTGCGTCGGCCGTCCGTAGCAAGGTCTGCTTCAGGGGCGAGACCGGCCCTGCGCGCCCTCACGCTTGCGGCGGGCGTTCTCGGTGGCACTGCGTCCGTGTTCGGCGATTCAGGCGACCAGGGAATCGCACCGGTCTCCTACACGGTGACTCGATTGAGCAGCAGGGTGATCGTCCTGGATTGCCTGGATGTCAATGTGACCGCGATCGCGACGGACTCGGGCCTGGTGGTGATCGACACCAACCGGTCTCCCGGTATCATGGAGTTCCTCCGCGGCGTGATCGAGCACGAGTTCGGGCGAGCCGACTTCGCCTACGTGATCAATACTCACGGCGATCCGGACCACGCTTCGGGGAATCGGGCCTTTCCCTCCACCCCCCTGATCGCTCATCACGACTATGCGGCATTCGTCCTCCACGCCAAGGCGTCAACTGTCCACAACGAATGGGTGCTCAGGTGCCGCCTGGACGAGGCACGGAGGAGATGCCTTGCCGTGGACCCAGGAAGCCCAGAAGAGCAGGAACTCCGAGCTCGGATCGCAAAGCTGGAGTTGCTTGGCGCGGATGCCGCCGACAGGCAGGTTCCGATGGTGCCAACGGTCACCTTCGCGGACAGTCTGCGGATGGATCTGGGGGACCTCACGCTGGAGCTTTGTTTCTGCGGGAACGCCCACACGAACCACGATATCATCGTGTACGTTCCCGAGGAGAAGCTTCTCCTGGTCGGGGATCTGATCAATTCCCCTCAGATTGCCGGATTCTCGATCAACGCCATGGCGGACGTGCCGAGGCTCGTGCATCAGCTGGAGGGGGTACTCCATCGTCAATCCGGGCTGGAGACGGTGGTACCTGGGCATGGAGCAACACTTTCTCGGGCCGACCTTTCGACCTTCTGCCGGTCGGTCGCGGAGCGATTCGGAATGCTCGAAACCGAGAACTCCGCCGCCCGCCTGATGGAGCAGACCATCACGACGGAGGGGATCGCCGCTGCGCTGAATCGGCTCCTCGTGACTGCCCTCAGCGGTCAACAGACGTCCTATTGGTCCGAGGAGGAGTTCGGCACGCTCGGCGCGCGACTGATGCGCAGGGGGATGGTCGACGAAGCAGTGGGCGTCTTGCGGGTGGCCGTTGATGCCCTCCCCCAATCGGCTTTCCTGCACGACTGCCTCGGGGATGCGTGCCTGGAACAGGACGACACGGACGCTGCTGCGGAGGCGTACGAGGCATCATTGGCCCTGATGCCTCAGAACCGGCATGCCCAGGAGATGCTCTCCATCCTCCGGTAGATGCGCACGGGGTGCGCCGGGACCGGTCGCACCCCGTTAAGCAGGGGAATCAGAGCACTCGGTCAGACTACGGGCAGGCGACCGGGTAGCTTCTCAGCCCCAGGCCGTAGAACTCTGTCTTTCCGTACTTGCCGTCGCCGAGATACTGCTGGGTAAAGGAGATATCATTCGCCCTGCAGGAACCGTCGACGTTCTTCTTCAACACGACGTGGGTGTTGATCTCCCGCCGGACGATGGTATTGAACACATCGCGGATGATGCGCCACTCAGGCTCGATGATCACGACCTTCACCGGGTACTCGTTGGTCCAACCCTGGCCTTTGACCGCCTGGATCATCTGCTCTTCGAGTCCCGAATCACTCATCCGCGCCTCTGGCAGCGAACCGAGCGCCGCCTTCACGGAGCCCGATTTCTTCAAGGTGAAGCCGCCTTCCGCGACCTTGGTTTCGCATTTGGTCGGGCCACCCCAGAACTCGATCATGACCACATGGTCGCCGTCGGGCAATGCCTTCACCATGTCCATCCACTTCGCGGGCACGCCGAGATTCTGCCGATCACCCTCGTCGCCCGGGATGAGGCTCAAGGTTACCTGAACGGTCGTCCATGATGATGACTCGAACCACTGCTCGTTGATGACGCCCTTCGATTCGCCATCGATCACCACCTTGACGCGGTAGTTGCTCCCAGCGTTCTCACACGTTCCACCGTTCTCCTCCGCGCCCAGCCGCACGAGCGACTTGGGCAGGTAGACGCGGCCATAGATCGGATCACCGGCCTCGAATTCGCTCGCGAGCGGAATCTGATCCTGCGCATCCTTCGTGATGCGCTGCTTCGCCCAAATGATCTTGCCGACATTGGCCTTGTGGCGCTCGCCGGTGAAGCCCTGATCCTGAGCCCAGGCAAGGCCAACGACGAGTGCCATCACCATCGAAACCACCGCGATTCTCATACGCACCTCCACACGACAAGGGCGATGGGGCAGGTCTCACACACGGAGACGACGAAAGACGAATCGATGATGGGCGCCGCATGCGACCTGTCAAGGCCCCGCATAATCGTCGACGCGGCGACCTCCCGCCTGGAGCCTGGGCGAGGGTCCCGAGGAGACTGATCAGAGGGGAGGAGAATCGGGAATCAGGAGGCGTGGGCGCCGCACGCCGACGCGGAGGCTTGTCGCGCCGCTGATGGAGGCGACTCGCCCCTCGTTGGCAACCAGAACGGCCCAGAGGTCATCGGCCATCGGCATGTTCCCGAACCCCCCTGTCACCATGACCGGGAACGGAGGCGAGAGATCGCAGATGTCCTGAAGGTGCGCGCCGCCGGCGACCAAAGCCCTGACCGGAGCGTGAATTGCGGCTTCGAGGTCTTCCCGCGTCGCTGTCCGCCGGATCTCGACGGCGTCTGCCCGGTGGCGGTTGACTGCAAGCATCCCGGCGGCCTCACCGCCGGAGCCCCAGAACCCGATGATCTCGGTGCATATGGCGGCGACCACGCAGCCGCGGTCGGTGACTTCCTCCACGAGACCGCCGATCCAGGCGGCCACTTCCAATTCCTCCTGAAGAGGCTCTATGTGGATGATTCCGTACGTCGTGTTGATCTCCTTGACGGTTCCCCGGACCGGAGCGGTACTCTGACGGAACGTGCCGGGCCGCAACACCGCCGCGACCGTCTGCCCCCTCTCCACGTGCTGGCCGACGCGGACCTTGACGTATGGCGCGATCTGCCCCGGCCGGAGGCAGAGATCCTGCGCCACCGTTGCAGTGCCGAGTCGGCCAGCCAGCTCGGGCGGCTCGCGCACCACCAGTGTGCCGGAAGGAAGCAGTCGTTCGAGCGTGCCGCCTACGGGGGAGAGGTATCGTTTCGTGCGCAAAGGCCCGAGTTGGAGGCGCGCGATCTCGTCCTGTTCGGTGATGTCTTCACCCATGCGCCTGACCAGGCACCCCGGCACCTGCGCGGGGGGGATGCCCAGGGACCGCGCGACATCCAGAAAGAACGGCCTGCGGAAGACCCTGCGGCTGCGCGCCACCAACGTGGAGGGGGAGACCTCCTCGCCTTGTCGCACGAGCACGTCGCCGGGGACCGCCAATTCCCTCCGTTCCCGCGCCAGTCCATGGCCCAGGGTTCCGACCGGCGCGAGGGACTCCCGGCGCTCCGGCACGGGCACGGGCTCGTCGACGAGAATGAAGGCCGAGCGTTTTGGACCGCCGGGAGGACACGGGGAGATGCAATCCGTGTCCCGGGCGTCGACGATGAGTCCCACGGCCGGTCGGTCTACGGTGAATTGCTGACCGAGCGCCGCACCACCTGCGCGCATGGTGAGCGCCGCCTGTTCGTCATCGCGTACCCCAACCAGCGCGAGTCTGCCCCAGGGGATGGTCTCCTGCACCGTCCTGCCACGGCTGGTCGTCCCCTTGACATGAATCCCCGAGCCGACGGAGAACCCCCCGCGTTCTCTCCCCACGGTAGTACCGAGGGGCACCAACGCGAGCTCATTGAAGAGCCTGAGAGCGAGCGCAGGCGCCTGCTCCACCAACGCGCCGAGATGAGGGAACATGAAGGCGCTGTCCACCGCCAGGCGAATGGGTGCGCGCGGACGCAACGCGTTGACCAGAATCATGGCAGCCACGTCGCGCCGGGAGTGGGACAGGATTCCGCCGCTGCCCACCAGCACGTCGTAGTCCGAGAGATCGAACTCGTCGACCCGAGTCCGTTTCCGATCCCTGGACCCACTCAGCACCGTGCGGAGGGAGAACTCTTCAGCATCCCGGCTCAGCGCGTCGCCCCGTCTTAGCGCGAGATGTGCTCGAACCGCCTCCCGGATAGCCCCGGCAGCCAGCGCCCACTCGACCTCCATGTCGCGACCCGTGCGCGGCAGGCCTGTCGGGTTGCCGTGCTTGTTGCCGATCCGGTCGACAAGCTCTTCCGTGCCGAAGCCGGGCGCGAAGGCTCGCAGGGTGGACACCCCCGCGCTTCGCATCACATTGAGGGCACTGTAGCTCATGCCGAGGTTGGCGCTCACGGTGCGGAATGCGGTGCGCTCGCTTACCGTGAACACGTCGGTAGTGGCGCCGCCGATATCGATGGCGAGCATCCGCTGGCCATGATCTCCCGCGGCATGCTGCAGGATCTTCATGAACGCCGCGGGCGTGGGCAGAACGCGCCCGCTCACCAGTTCGAGGAGCCGGGGGTACCCGGGCGCGTGGGCCATTACGTGGTGCATGAACAGTGAATGGATGGCTTCCCGCGCGGGTTCCAGATTCTCCCTGGTGCTGGAGGGACGGATGTTGGGAACCAGATGGAAGAGGTAGTGATCTCCCATGGTCTGCTGCACCAGGCCGGCGGCCTCGGCATTGCCCGCGAAGATCACGGGTATCGGGACGCCGGCCCCGTGCTTCGGCGCCAGGCCCGCTTCCCGGAGGAGCTCGGCGAGGAACACCGGGCCGCTCAGCGCGTCACCGTCGAAGCCTCCGGCCAGGAGCACGATATCCGGGCGAGTCTGACGAAGGGCCTCGATCTTCTCATAGGCGGTGCGGCCATCGTCCATGGCGAGCACATCAAGCACGATGGCGCCGGCCCCCAGAGCAACCCGCTCGGCGCTCGCGCTCGTCACCTGTTTCACCAACCCCGTCACCACCATGGCGAGCCCGCCCCCCGCCGACGACGTGGAGAGGTAGGGGACGACAGGCCGGCCGTCTTCGAGCAGGCGCATCCCCGCGGACTGCTCCAGTGCCCCAAAGGCCTGCAGCACACCGACGATCACGTCTTCATGGGGGTGTTCCACCGTGGTGGGAGCCTCAGCCCGATGCACCCGCCAGGTCTGACCGTCACGCCTGAACAGGAGCGCCTTGGTTGTCGTACTCCCGATATCGGTTATACAGAAGAGCGAAGGATCGGCGGGAAGAGGGACCTGCATGTACCGAGTTCTTCCTTTCACCACGCGGGACGGCCGGCGCCGACCAACGTAGCCTTGATGATGCCGGACGTCCAGCCCGGGTTGCACGTGGCGCCCCGGCAGTGGCCCGCGCGGCTTCGATATCCGTTGCCGGTCTCTGCGGCCCCCTTTCCTTCGTGGCCGAGGCGATCGACGGCGCGCGCACCATGGCCCGCGGGGTTCGCACGACTCCCGCGGGCCATCGGGGCAGGCAGGCCAGGATGGGTTTGACTTGGCGATCTCTTGCCGGTACGGTATGCTGCGCGGCACTCGGTCGATGGTTCTGTCCGTTCGTTCGATGAACAGGGCTTCCGGGTCGCCCCCGATACCCGATCATGGAGGAAGCGATGCCCCGTCTCTACCCAGTCGCGAGGAGCGCGACACTGGTGTTCGCGCTCCTTACCGTGGCGGCGACCGGCCCGGCGGCGGAGATCCGCCTTTGCCCGCTGGTGTCCGGCGAGCGAGACCTCCTCCACGTGGAATTCCTTGCGGGGGGAGGCATTGACGTGGTGAGGGAAGGGGAAGTCGAACGCTTCGATCCCAGCGGCGCAACCGTGTCGCGGCTCAGCGCCGGTCCCGGCCAGCGGATCTACCTGAGCCGCGGTGGCGGCTACCTGGGTTGTGCGACCTTCCGTGAGGGGGCAGCCGACTATGCGCCCACCTCCAGTTTCGAGTTGCGGGATCCGGCGGGGATGCCGCAATGGGTCATCGGCCCCACCGAGGATGTGAGCTATGCCATCTCCAGTCGCGGAGGGGTGGTCGGCCTGAGCCTGAACGTCAATATCCCCGAGCGAAACGCGCTCCACTTCTATGGCCTCGACGGTTCGCGGTCGGCGAGAGTGATGCTTCCCCACCTGCTCGACGGACGTTTCTCGGACGATGGCGCGCTGTTCTTCGCCCACAGCGCCCGGGATGGTCTGATTGCGTTCTCCGGTGAGGGCGTGGAGCGCTGGCGGCTTCCCAAGGTCCGACTGTTCGCTGCCACCGCCGACGGCGGTGCCGTTGCCGCGGTATGCGAGCGGCGGCTCGTGCGCATCGAAGGAGGCCGGATCGTGTATGAAGCAGATCTCGGCGGGCTCTTGGTGCGCCGCGTGGCCATCGCCCCTGACGCCGCGCGCTGCGCGGTCGTGGGCCGGGAGGAACTGCGGGTCTATGACCAGCGCCTGCGGACCTATTGGGTCTACTCGCTGGCGGGGACCGGTCATGTCTTCACTTCGGCGGATCTCGCGGCAGAGGACGGCTGGGTGCTGGCGGGAGTGGCGCGGGACCTTGGTGCCTCCGCGACGGCCGAATCACGCCACCCTGACGGTGCCGTGCTGGTCCTAGACAGGACGGGCTGCCTCCGCCACCGGGCACCAATGGCATTCGACGCCTGGAACATCTTCACGCCCACCGTGCGCCTCGATTCCTCGGGTACGGGCGCAACCGTCAGCACGCGTCGTGCCGTGTACTGCATGGCACTGCCTCCGGT
This sequence comes from Candidatus Eiseniibacteriota bacterium, assembly GCA_025453925.1. Lineage (GTDB taxonomy): Bacteria > JAFGKV01 > JAFGKV01 > JAFGKV01 > JAFGKV01 > JAFGKV01. The sequence continues at coordinate 7,888 of JALOPK010000145.1, forward strand.
CGCAGGCTGACGAGGAGGGGATGATGCACGTCTGCACGGTATCCTCCAGCGCGGCGCAGGATCGTCTCTCAGATCGGTT
>JALOPK010000146.1 GCA_025453925.1 Candidatus Eiseniibacteriota bacterium
TCACAGCCCACCGCTGGTCACCGTTCTGAGGCTGATCGCCGTCGCGATCCCGCTCTCTGCCTTCACGACGGTGGTCGTCAGTGCCGCCCAGGGCCTGAAGCTCATGCGCTACCAGGTCCTGATACGGGACACCACTGAACAGGGGGCGCGGCTGCTGCTGGCTGCGGCCCTTCTGCTCGCCGGGTTGGGGCTCTTCGCCGCCGCGTGGGCGCTGGTGGTTTCTCTCGCCATCGGGGCACTGGTGAGCGGCGTCGTGCGGCGGCGCGTCGTGGCCACCCGCTTGCGGGCCGAGGGATCCCCGATCCGTGAATGGCGTTCGTTCCTCCAGTACTGCTGGCCGGTCCTCCCGACCAACCTGATTGCGGTCATCGAGGTGTGGTTGACCACCTTCATGGTCGGGTCGCTGCTCTCCTCCGCCGATGTCGGCGTGTTCAGCGCCGCGTATCGAACGGTCTTCCTCGTCCAGGGAATCCTCCTGTCGTTCAACACGGTATTCTCTCCTTTGATCTCCGGGCTCTGGCATCAAGGGGACCGTGATGCCCTGGCCAGACTCTTGAAGACCGTCAGCGCCTGGACTCTCCTGGTGAGCCTTCCCCCATTGCTTTTCATGGCGCTGGTGCCCGGCGAGATCATGAGTGTGTTCGGGGAAGCATACCATGACGGATCGACCGTGCTCGTGCTGCTCTGCCTCGGCCAGGCGATCATGTCATCGACCGGCAGCCTGGGAGTCATGATCGACATGAGCGGGAGGTCGCGCCTCACGCTGCTCAATGCCGTTCCGCATCTGTGCGTGCAAGTTGCATTGTCCCTTGCGTGGATTCCTCGCTATGGCATCGCCGGGGCTGCCTATGCCAAGATCATGTCCACGCTTCTCCTGCGGGTCCTCCAGCTCGTCGAAGTGCATCGCTTCCTGGGAATGCACCCATTCGGGAGGGCATACATCAGGCCGGCGGTAGCGGGTGCATCGGGCCTCCTTTGCGCGGGCCTCATTACATTGATCTCAACCGGTTGGGCGGCGCCGCTCCGACTCGCCGCGGTAGCTGGCACGTTGCTCTTGGCATATGCACTTGGTGTGGTCGCCCAGGGGCTCACTCAGGAGGAGCGTGTGCTGTTCATGAAGCTGCGCAAGCGGCTTGGCCTATAGGCCGCCCCCGCTACAGCGGGCCGGACTGCCTATGGCCTATTGCCGACTGCCCGCGCAGCGGGTGTTCTCGAGCCCTCCCACTTTCGCAAAGGGGGACCGAGGGGGTTTCCGGACTGCCGGACTGCACAGCGGGCTGTCCCCTCCGCGTCTCCGCGCCTCTGCGGGATCCCTTGCCCCCTCCACCTCGGTGCCTCGTGCAGCCACGCCGCTCTGCGGTGTGCCCCCCCCCTCGGCCCTTTTCGGATTTCGAGTTTCGTGCTTGGGATTTCCCGCCTCAGCGGGCCGACTGCCGACTCCTCCCCGATTTCCCGCGCGGCGGGTGTTCTCGAGCCCTCCCACTTTCGCAAAGGGGGACCGAGGGGGATTTCCGGACTGCGGACTACCCAGCGGGCTGTCCCCTCCGCGTCTCCGCGCCTCTGCGGGATCCCTTGCCCCTCCACCTCGGTGCCTCGTGCAGCCACGCCGCTCTGCGGTGTGCCCCCCCCTCGGCCCTTTCGGGCTGCTCCGCATTCCGCGTTCGAACATCACTCCACTCGTTCGTTCGGCCTGATCTCGTCCATAAGTAAAACGAACTTGACACATGGACGACCAAGTGCTAATCATGACTACCATGATTCACCGACCATTCTGGATCAACCGCATACTGGCCTCGTGGCAGAGCGCACACATCGTATGGGTCTCGGGCGTCAGGCGGTCGGGAAAGACCACTTTGGCGAGAATGCTCCCCGACACAGTGTTCTTGAACTGCGACCTGCCGTCCGTGCGTCGTGCGCTCCACGATCCGGAGGCGTTCTTTCGTGGTGTGCCCCCGGATGGAACGGTCGTCCTCGACGAGGTGCATCGCCTGGAAGACCCCAGCGCCGCGCTCAAGATCGCGGCCGACGAGTTTCCCCGCCTTCGGATACTTGCCACCGGATCCTCCACGCTGGCGGCCACGCGGAAGTTCCGGGATGCGCTCACCGGCCGGAAGAGGCTCGTGCACCTGACGCCGGTACTCTGGAGGGAGTGTCTGGACGAGTTCGGGATCGCCAACCTCGATCACCGCCTGCTCCGCGGCGGCCTCCCGGAGCCGTTGATGGCCCAGGCGAAGGACGCCTCATTTTTCTCCGAGTGGATCGACTCGTTCTATGCCCGCGACATCGGGGAGCTTTTCGGTATCCGCAATCGCGTGGGGTTCTCCGCCCTCCTTGAGTTGCTGATGCGTCAGAGCGGGGGCCTCCTCGACGTGACGAAGCTCTCACGGGAATGCGCCCTGAGCCGCCCGACGGTGGGGGTCTACCTCGAGGCCATGCGCCTTGCTCACGCCGGTCTGCCGGTGCGACCCTTCCATGGAGGAGGACGGCGCGAGATCACGCGCCAGCCAAAGTGGTATGCCTTCGACACAGGTTTCGTCACGTTCGTGCGGGGATGGGACACCGTTCGCGAGGAGGACCGGGGGCTGCTGTGGGAGCATCTCGTCCTCGAGGCCCTCCGGGCAGCACAGGGCGACCGGGACCTCTTCTTCTGGCGGGACAAGTCGGGCCGCGAGATCGATTTCGTGATCAGGACCGGCGGAGACTCGGTGGATGCCATCGAGTGCAAGGTCAGCCCCGAGGCGGCCGACTGGCGCAGCCTGCCCGTGTTCCGGGAGCACTACCCTCACGGCCGCAACTACGTAGTCAGCCCCCACGTCCCCATCCCGTTCACCTCGAGCCGAGGGGACCTCCACGTCAATCACGTCGCCCTCGACGGTCTCCCGCACGCGCGTGCGAAAGGCGACGCTATCCCCGATGCTTGACGCATCGCGTCTCGCTCCGCCGTCAGCTCCGCTCCCGATTTCGGATTGCGGGTTTCCCACTCCGCGCTCTATGGGAGCATCTTCAGCCGCGATTGCCGCCGTTTCGAGCTCTCCCCCTTTGGCAAAGGGGGACCGAGGAGGACTGCCGGACTGCCGCCTGCCGACTACCCAGCGGGCTGTACCCTCCGCGTCTCCGCGCCTCTGCGGGATCCCTTGCCCCTCCACCTCGGTGCCTCGTGCAGCCACGCCGCTCTGCGGTGTGCCCCCCCCTCGGCCCTTTGAGAGAGACTTGACTTGCGCCGTCCGTCATGTAAGGTGGGCCTCACTCATGGCGGCGGCGTGCGCCGCAGCCCGATTCGAGCCCTTGCACCAACAGGGGGGAATCGTGTTCACAGTCCTGCCTACCCCATTGGAAGCGTCATTCCATCATTCCAGCGTTCCACCCTTCCAGTCTTCCTTGCTCCCCGTTTCGAGTTTCGTGCTTCGTGTTTGGGATTTCCCGCGTGAGCGGGCTTCGGATTTCGAGTTTCGTGCTTCGAGTTTCCCGCGAAGCGGGCCGCTTCCCACGCCTCGATCTGACCACTATTCTAACATTAGAATAGTACTTGGTGCACGCGATTCTTGCTCAGCCGCGGGCCGGTCTACCAGCGAGTTTGGCTCTCTCTCGTGCGCAAACCCCACAACGCAATACCTGATCCTCAAGCCCCCGTCCTAGGGCTTCCGCAGGGGAACCGGTGGCGCTGCCGAACACGTTTGCGGCAACCGATGAACTGACGCGCGCCGTCGGTGCGATGCGGGGCTTTGATCGGCCGTGGTTCGTTGCCGGTGGCTGGGCGCTCGATCTGTTCCGCGGGTCAGCCTCGCGTCAGCACGCAGATGTCGAGATCGCTCTGTTCCGCGAGGATCAGCATGCTTTGCGGCACCACCTTGCCGGCTGGGAGTTCGAGAAGGTCGATGCGGGTCGCCGCAGCCGCTGGCCGGCCGACGAGTGGCTCGCACTCCCGATTCACGAGGTGCACGGCTCGGCCACTCCCGAGTCGTGGCAGTTGGAGTTCCTTCTGAACGAGCGCGAGGGTGGCCAGTGGGTGTACCGGCGCAAAGCCGACGTGAAGTATCCGGCGGGCGAAGTCGGGCTGCGGTCGGTCGATGGGATTCCGTTCCTGCGGCCCGAGATTGTGCTGTTGTACAAGGCAAAGGCACGGCGGCCGATCGACGAACAGGACTTCCAGATGGTGCGGTGCGCCCTCGCGCCGACGGAGCGGGCGTGGCTTCGATGGGCGCTTGACGCATGCCACCCGGATCACGCCTGGCTGGGCATGCTATGAACCGCGGAAGCCCACACCAGCACGGGAGTCCCCCGGCTTCGCCGGGGAGGCCACTGGAGTTTCACCGATACGGGAGCCGTCCAGTGAACTCAGCGTTCGCGAGCCGCTCACGCCGCACGAGGGGAGTTCACGCCGGACGAGCGTCTCCTGTTCACAAAGCCGAGCAGCCGGCTGGGCCGGTAGGCCGCCGTGGATCGGAATGCCCCGTCGCACCGAGGCTGGGTATTGCCGTGCGATGCTTTCGAGTGGGAGTACTCGGAGGCGGTGTCGTGACCGCGGGGCCCGTGCCGCACACGGGAATAGTCACATCCGCCCGGGGGTATCTCTCTCGTGCACGTCCTGGCCCGCATCGAATCGGAGGATGAGCCCATGCATGCCATCGAACTCGAGCATGTGACCAAGGCCTTCGGACGCACCGTCGCCGTTGACGGTCTGAACCTTGAGGTCCCGAAGGGGTGCGTGTACGGCTTCATCGGACCCAATGGGTCGGGCAAGACGACGACCTTGCGGATGATCATGCGCATTCTGGTGCCCGATCGTGGCGACATCCGCGTGCTGGGGGCCCCGATGGATGGTGCCACGGCCGACGGGATCGGGTACATGCCGGAGGAGCGAGGGCTCTATTCGCGCATGAAGGTGCGGGATCTACTTCGGTTCTATGGCAGGCTCAAGGCGGGGAGGGACCTGCGCCGGGATGTCGACCGCTGGCTCGAACGGCTTGAACTGGGAACCTGGGGCGGGAAGAAGATCGAGACACTGAGCAAGGGTATGAGTCAGAAGGTGCAGTTCATTGCCACCGTGGTGTCGCGTCCCGAGATCGTGATTCTCGATGAACCGTTCACCGGTCTTGATCCGGTGAATGCGGAGGCGATCAAGGACGCTATCCTCGAACTGCGGGATCAGGGCACGACAGTGGTCTTCAGCACCCACGACATGGGTGTCGCCGAACGGATGTGCGACTTCATCTTCATGATCTTCAAAGGGAAGAAAGTGCTCGACGGCACGCTATCCCAGATCCAGGAGCAGTACGGCAGCGACACCATCCGGATCCGCTGTCCCGAGGGCGCTGAGGCGCTCGCCGGCCTCCCGGGTATCGACAAGGTCACCGACTTCGGCCAGATGCAGGAGCTTCGCATGACCAGCTCATGTGACCCTCACGATGTGCTCACCACCGTCGTGTCACGAACGCGTGTGCAGAGCTTCGAGATCACCAGGCCCTCGCTTCACGACATCTTCCTTCGCATCGCGGGTCCCGCGGCACGGGAGGTGAACCGTGCGTAAGGCTCTCCTCCTCGCCGCCCGGGAGTACCGCGCGTCGGTGCGGACCAAGGGTTTCATCATTGGGCTGGTGATTGCGCCCCTCTTCATGGGGGGAAGCCTGATCGCCTACTTCCTTCTCAAGGACCGGGTTGACACCAAGGACAAGGCCATTGCCATCGTGGACCGGTCGGGCATTGTGGCCGCAGCCGTGGTCGAGGCCGCCGAGTACCGGAATGCGAACGAGATCCACGACAAGGAGACAGGCAGGAAGACCCGCCCCGCGTACCTAGTTGAGATCATCGCCCCGCAGTCCGGCGACCTGCCGGCGCAGAGGCTTGAGTTGTCGGATCGGGTTCGCCGGGGAACGCTCCATGCGTTTCTCGACATCGGTCCCGACGTGCTGCATCCGGGCGGAGACCCCGAGGGCAGCCGTATTGCCTATTACGCCAAGAACGCGGCCATGGATGATGTGCGCGGCTGGCTCACGTGGCCCATCAACAACCACCTGAGAAAGGTCCGGCTGGTGGAGGCCGGGCTGGATGCCGAGGCGGTCCAGGAGTTGTTCTACTGGTCCGGCGTTGAGGCGCTGGGTTTGGTGTCCGTCGATGAGGCAACTGGGGACATCCGCGATGCGGCCAAGGCCAGTGAACTGCAGGCGCTCCTTATTCCCATCGTCATGATGATGCTCATGTTCCTGATGGTGATGATGAGCGTGCCGGGCATGCTGCATTCCGTCATGGAAGAGAAGACCCAGAAGATCGCCGAAGTGCTACTTGGCTCGATCAGCCCCTCCGAGTTCATTCTCGGCAAGCTCCTGGGCGGTATCGCCGTGTCGCTCACCACCTCGGCGGTCTATGCCATCGGCGCGGCGGTGGCGGTCAAGGTGACCGGGCTGGGCGGCTACGTGCCGTACCACGCGCTCCCCTGGTTCTTCTCGTACATGGTGCTGGCCATCGTCATGATGGGGTCCATAGCGCTGGCGATGGGGGCGACATGCAGCGAGGCAAAAGACGCCCAGTCCCTCAACTTCCCCAGCCTGATTCCGTTCCTGTTGCCCATGTTCATCTACTTCCCGGTCGCCAAGGAGCCCCTGAGCAGCTTCGCCGTGGTGACGTCGCTCATCCCGACGTTCACCCCGCTGCTCATGCTTCTGCGGCTCGCAACCCCCGAGGCCATTCCGTGGTGGCAGCCGGCAGCCGGTCTGGTGGGAGTGCTCGCCACGACTGCGCTCTTCGTGTGGGCGGGAGGCCGCATCTTCCGGGTGGCCATCCTCATGCAGGGGACGCCGCCGAGGCTGTCTCACATCGTACGGTGGGCGGTGAAGGGATAGCGACGGGGACGGTCGCGACCGCCATCGGTCGATCGGCGGCCCTTGGACACGCGACCGACCACCATTCGAGGCCCCTCGGTTGGGCGGTTCCTGGCGTTGCAGGGCACACAACGCGCGTGCGCCGCGAGATCCTGCGCCTTCTCGATGCCTGGGGGCCTCCGCAGAACCCTGCCGTGTGGCAGCGGACCTTGCCGCTGTGGGGATGTTCCAGGAGGGGCCGGGCGACGTGATCGCGGTGCGGCGGGATTGCGGAGACATCGATCCCTGGTGCCGGGACGACGTAATTCTTGCGCGCGGGTGGCTCATCACTCGGGCGTGGCGGTCGAGGGAAGCGTGTGTCTGGAGAGGCGATAGGGCCTGGTACTCGACGCCAACCTCGGGCAACGACCTCTTGCCCGGATCGTGAGAGGATTGACGGATGGAACCCAAAGGGAGGTGGAGTACTCCCATCCCTTCGCGGGCCGGAGACGGCGTGGTGCGGAACGGAAGCGGTGATCCTCTCCCCGCGTCCGAAAGACGCTGCGGTTCGGTCGGGAACGCGGGAGGAATCGACAAGGGCGCCCACGAGAGGGCACCCCGCCCCGGAGGGCGAGGTGCCTTCTGATCACGACCCAAAGAGCCGGGCTATGTTCCTGTGTGTTCCTTGAGCTTCGCCCCGATGCGTTCTCCGAACTGGCGACACAGGTCCAGATCGGAGGGAGTCGGCACGTACTTGACGCGCAATGGCGGCTCGATCACCGTGACACCCATGTCCTTGAGCGCTGCCTCGACATGCCCCGGCGCCTCGCCGCTCCAGCCGAACGAGCCAAAGACCGCCCCGATCTTGTGGGCTGGCTTCAAGCCCTTGAGATAGGTCATCGTATCGGCGACCGTCGGGAACATGTTGTTGTTGATGGTGGGCGTCCCCACGACGAGCGCGCCCGCATCCAGCAATTCCGTGGCCACATCACTGCGATGGTTGCCCGACAGCGGCATGACCTTGGGGAGCGCACCCGCCGCGCTCAGACCGTCGCCGATGACACGCGCCATGGTGGCCGTGCTGTTCCACATCGTATCGAAGAACACCACCGCCTTCATGGTGGGCTTCTGCGCAGCCCAGGTCTGGTACCACCCGATCATCGTCCCCAGGTCCTGACGCCAGACCGGGCCATGGTCGGGCGCGATGACACGGATATCCCATCCACTCTGCCCGACCTTCGACAACGTCTTCTCGACGATCTTGGACATCGGCATGAGGATGTTCGCGAAGTACTTGGCTCCTTCGAACTGGAGTACGGAGGGATCGTTCTGGTCGGCGAACAAGGCCGCCGTCGCCAGGTGCATTCCGAAACCATCTTGGGAGAAGAGCACGCCGCCCTCGTGGAGGAAGGTCATCATGCTGTCCGGCCAGTGGAGCATCCGGGTTTCCATTGACGATAACGACATGTTTCCCAGGCTGAGCGTTTCTCCGTCCTTCAGCGCCGTGAGGCGTTCTTCAGGGCCGAAGTGGCCCGTCAAGGCGGCGACTCCCATGGGCGACGCGAATACCTTCTCGGGGTTGACCGCTTCGATGATGTCAGGGAGGCAGCCGGAGTGGTCCATCTCCGCATGATTCGACACGATGTAGTTGATGCGGCTCGGCTCGATCACCGAGCTGATTCGCGAGAGCAGCTCTCCCTTGAACGGGGCCTTGACCGTGTCGATGAGCGTCACTTTGTCGGCGAGCACGAGGTAGGCGTTGTAGGTCGATCCACGGGAGGTGGCATAGCCATGGAAGTCTCTCAACCCCCAGTCTATCGCCCCCACCCAGAATACACGGTCACTAATCTGCACGGCCCGAAATGCTGAGCTCACGGCATCCTCCGTCAACGTCTGAGCTCGGTCAACCTGTCACTCAGCATGGAGATGTGGCTGAACTCCTGCGCGATGACGTCGTCCAGCCGCTCTTTTCCCATGTTCGGGACGATGGCAGACTTCAGCCCGAGGTAGAAGATGATCGAGTCCTTTTCCAGCTTGATGGCCATCTTCAGGATTTCCTGCAGCGTCTCCTCACCGGTCAGGCTCTCCGATGGATCCCTGCTGGTGTCGAACACGTGGGTACTCGCCATGGCGCGGAGATAGAGCTCGGATTCGCCGAATGGATCGAACACCGGGCTCTCCTGCTCGCGGGCGGCGAGATGGTTCTTCATGTCGGTGAAGGTCGCCAGGTGGTCATCTTCCATGGCAGCCAGCTCCAGGAGCATGGCGTGGGACGGTGAATCCCTGAAACCCTCCGCCGCCTTCCGGTAGAAGCGGGCGCCATTCCGCTCGATGTCCTGGGCCATCTGGAACACCTCGCCCGCGCTGAACTTCAGGCTCATGATGCCCTCCCCCTTAGTCGGCGCCGCGCTTCGCGAGATGATGATCGAGCATGAGGAGACCGTTCTTGGATTCGCCCATCATCTGCAGCCGCTTTACGATTGCCTCCGCCGTGGCCTCTTCCTCGACCTGCTCGTTCACGAACCAATGCAGGAAGAACTCTGTCGCGTAGTCGGTTTCCGCGCGGGCAACGTCCACCAGCTTGTGGATCCGGGCGGTGACCGATCGTTCGTGCGCCAGAGCGGCCTCGAATGCGTGGGTTGCGGACGCCCAGTCTCTCGGCGGGATTCGGATCGCCTCGAGGACTACCCTTCCGCCGCGTTCCTCGATGAAGTCGAAGAACTTGAGGGCGTGGGTCTCTTCTTCCTTCGCCTGTACTCTCATCCAGGCGGAGAATCCGGGAAGGTCAATGGAGGTGTAGTAGGCGGCCATGGCCAGATACAGGTACGAGGAGAACATCTCCTCGTTAATCTGCGCATTCAGGGCTTCTTCCATCTTCTTGCTGATCATCTTCGCATCCTCTCATGTTCGCCGCGGCCTCGTCCGCCGCTCCTACGCATCAAGAACCGGGTTTGGGCGCTGAGGGGGTCTCGCCCTGCGGCAGGAGCCACCACACACACGCCTCACCCCACATAAGCAAGTCTCGATCCGCGACTCGCCTCAATGGTCGTTCCCAAGGGCACGCATACCCGGGCGGCACTTCGGATCGTTGCGTCAGACTCAACATGCGTTTCACGCACCCGGCCCTGGATCCCACACGTCGATGTCTCACGACAGCGAAGATCAGCCCCTGACCACCGCCGCGGCGTGCCAGACCGTGTCCACCGGAGTGCGGGCAAGCCACGAAACGTCTGCCCGCGCTCCGTTTCCCTGTAACGTGAACTGACGCTAAACGTCAATCAACCGGCTCGAACATGTCCTTGCCGACGCAACACACCGGGCAGACCCAATCATCCGGAAGGTCGTCAAAGGACGTTCCCGGTGCGATCCCGCTGTCCGGATCGCCTTTCGCCGGATCATACACGTACCCGCACGCCGTGCACTCATACTTCTTCATGAAACCCTCCTTCGAGCACGCTGGCACCCCTGGAGCCGCTCACTTCGGACGGACGGGGATCAATCCCGACCCGCGCCCAGAGTCCTTTCGAACGCTCCATCCTTGGCAAACGGGGATATCTCCCGCAGCCGCTTAATGATTCCCGGCATATGCCGGAGCACGAAATCGATCTCATCCTCGACAGTGTATCGGCTCAGGCTGAACCGTATGGAGCCGTGGGCAAACGTGAAGGGGACACCCATCGCCCGCAGCACGTGAGACGGCTGGAGCGATCCCGAGGCGCACGCCGATCCAGAGGATGCGGCAATTCCCAGATCGTCAAGCATGAGCAGAATCGCCTCGCCTTCAACGAACTCGAAGCTCACGTTCAGCGTGTTGGGCAGCCGTTCGGCTCCGTTCACTCGTACGTCGGGGCAGGATTCCCGAATTCCTGCCTCGAGCCTATCCCGGAGCTGAGCGATTCGATACTCGTTCGGCAGCTCCCGCAGTGCAAGTTCCGCTGCCCGCCCGAGGCCCACGATACCGGGCACATTCTCCGTACCCGCGCGGCGGTTGCCCTCGTGATGCCCGCCGATGACCTGGGGCATGAGCTTCGTGCCCTTGCGCACGTAGAGCACGCCCACGCCTTTCGGTGCATGCAGTTTGTGCCCGGATATGGAAAGAAGGTCGACCGGAACGCCTGCAAGGTTGATGGGCACCTTGCCGGCCGCCTGCACGGCATCGGTATGGAAGACGACCCCCCTCGCCTTCACGATTTCGGCGATCCGATGAATGGGAAACACCACGCCGGTCTCGTTGTTGGCCCACATGATGCTCACGATGGCAGTCTCGGGCGTGATTGATCGCTCAAGTAGATCGAGATCCAGTGAACCATCGGATTCGACCGGCAACTCGGTCACGAGGAATCCCCGCTCGCTGAGGTGCCGGACCAATCCGAGCACGGCCGGGTGCTCCACGCGAGTGGTGATGATGTGGCGCTTCACCCCGGCCAGCACCTCCAGAGTGCCTTTGATGGCGAGGTTGTCGCTCTCGGAACCGCCGCTGGTGAACACGATCTCGGCCGGATCGGCCCCCAAAAGCGCGGCAACCTGCTCACGGGCGCGGGCGATGTGGGTCGCGATCTGGCCGCCGAAACTGTGCATGCTGGATGCGTTGCCGTAGAGGTCACCCCAGAACGGGTGCATAGCTTCGATCACTTCCGGGGCCACCATGGTCGTGGCGTTGTTGTCGAGGTAGACTGTCCTCATCTCGCATCCTCCTCGATCACGACCAGCTCAGGGGAGACGAACTCCCGAAGCTTGCTCTGGACGACGTCCCTCAGCGTGAACTGCGAAACCATGCAATTGGCGCAGTTGCCCCGGAGCGAGACGATCACCGATTCGCCGACGACGTCGATCAGCTCCACGTCGCCGCCATCGCGGCGGAGTTTCGGTCGAACTTCGCGTTCCAGGGTCTCCTCGATCAGCCGTATTCTCTCGACATTGGTCATGCGCCGAGGCTTGACCACCGGCGCAGGTTCGGCGACCGGCCGGGTGCCGCCCATCTGATCGAGGATGCGCTGAATGTCGGCGACGCAGCCTCCGCAGCCTCCGCCCGCCTTCGTGTAGTGAGTGACCTGTTCAACGGTGGTGAGCGCGTTCTCCCGGATGACTCGCTCGATCTCGTTTTCCGTGACGCCGAAACACGTGCAGACGACGCTGCCCTCCAGCTCCCGATTGCTCTGGGTTCCCGTGCGGTAGTGCGCGATTGCAGCCTCCAGGGCCTCCCTGCCCATCACCGAGCAATGCATCTTCTGCTCCGGCAGGCCGCCGAGATAGGCGGCGATGTCCTGGTTCGTCACCTTCTCCGCCTCCTCCAGCGTCATCCCCTTGATCATCTCAGTGAGAGCCGAAGACGAAGCAATAGCGCTGCCGCATCCGAAGGTCTGGAACTTCACGTCGGCGACCCTGCCTTGATCGTCCAGCTTGAACATCAGCTTGAGGGCGTCGCCACACGCGAGAGAACCCACGACTCCCACGCCATCCGGATCCTCTATGGAGCCGACGTTCCGTGGATTGCGGAAGTGCTCCTTCACCTTATCCGTGTAGTCCCACACCTGGAATCCTCCTGGCTCTGTGCTCGTCTGCATACGCCGCGAGATATACGGAGGCAACGCCTTGTACGCGGCACGTTTCTATCGCGTTGCACCGGAGCGGCCTGTCTCCCTTCGACTCCCACTTCTCTTCGATTCGCGAGCCCGATGCGGGCCTCCCGTGAGACGCACGCCGCACCGTCTCACGCACCACGAAGCAAGGCCCATGCCGCCGGAGCGACATCTAGGTTGCGGTGTCCAGCGTTCCGGCGGGATCGTGACTCGCCAGATACCGATAGAGCGTTGCCCGACCAATGCCGAGAAGCCTGGCCGCCTGGAGCTTGTTCCCGCCCGCCCGCCTGATGGCCTCCGCGACCCGCTCGGGAGTCAAGGCCGCCGCACCTCCCCGGGGGGGTTCTTCTGGCGGCGGCACCTCTTCCGCTTCGAGTGAGTCGGCTGTCTCGTTGTCGAAGGCGCTCACCCGCACAGGGGTCTGCCCGCTTATCTCGGGTGGAAGGTGCTCAGGGCCTATCTCCTCCCCGGAGCAATGGACCGAGGCGTATTGGAGGGCATTGATGAGTTCGCGGATGTTGCCCGGCCACGGATGGGCGCTGAGACGGGCCATGGCGGTGGGACTGACCTTGTGGATCGCCGCGCCGGTATCCTTGCGGATCTGCGCCAGCACGTGATCCACGAGACCGGGGAGATCCGCAGCCCTCTCACGGAGCGGGGGGAGCCCCAGTGGCACCACGGCCAAACGATAGAAGAGATCCTCCCGGAAAGCGCCTTCCTTCACCAGGACGCGAAGGTCGCGATTGGTAGAACTGACCACTCTGACATCGACCATGATCGAGCGCTCGCCGCCAACGGGCTCGAATCGTTTCTCCTGCAGCACTCGCAGGAGCTTGACCTGGAAGGCCGGAGAGAGTTCCCCGACTTCGTCGAGCAGCAGTGTGCCGCCGTCGGCCAGTTCGAAGCGTCCCTTCTTGTCTCTTATGGCGCCCGTGAACGCGCCCTTGACGTGGCCGAAGAGCTCGCTCTCCAGGATGTGTTCCGGCAGGGCGCCGCAGTTGATGGGAACGAAGGGTCCCCCCCTGCGGCGGCTCTCAAGGTGAATCGCCTGGGCGGCCAGTTCCTTTCCCGTTCCGCTCTCCCCCGTGATAAGCACGGGATAGTCGGAGCGAGCGACCTGTCTGATAAGCGCGATGGCCTCGGCCAGCGCAGGAGAACGGCCGACCATACCGTGGAAGTGGCGACTCCGTGGCGCGGGGGGTGCGCCATTCGTGTCATGCAGAACTGCCACAGTGGCACGGGACATCATACCCAGTCCCTGGAGCGAAGACACCTCAACCCTGAAGGCCCGGGAGTGGGCCGGGGAACCCAGCCCGACGATGTGCTCATGACCCCGAAGAGGGCACCCCTCCCCGTCGGCGAACAGGCAGGCACTTCCGCACAGCCCATGCGGAGGGAATACCTGTCGGCAATCGCGGCCAAGAACCTCGGTGCGTGTGCGCCCGGTGATCCGCTCGGCTCTGGAATTGAAGAGGAAGAACCTGGAACTGGCATCCATGGCGGTGAGCCCCAGGGCCGACCGGTCAATCCGGTGCATCGCGCGCCGTTTGCGCTCCCGAAGCGCATCGAGGTAGCCGTGTCGCATAAGAGTGTCGAGTCGTCCGATGATCTCGTCGCGGACGAGGCGGAACCGCCCGATTCCGTCGCGGGAGGGCCCCGGGCTCACCTCCGCGATGTTCCAATGGACATGCAGCGGACTCACCAGGCCGACGATGGTGGTGGCGGGGTCTTCCGGAGGTGTGCCATTGGTGGTGGCAGCCGGCAGTGAACACCGCTCCCGTGCCCCGTCACCGAAGGTCACGATCAGGTCGAACGCGAGAACCGACAGCCCCGCCAGAGATCGAGGCTGGTGATTCGTGGCGTCGATGGCCAGTTCGCGCAAGACCTGTAGGGCAAGCGGGTGAACAGGCCCGGGATCGATTCCCGCACTGACCGCCTCGACCGCCCCGTGGGTTCTTGCCGTGAGCACACGTTCCGCGATGACGCTCCTGACGGCATGACGCTCACCAACAAACAGCACTCGAAGCTTCTCGTCGTCCATGGGCACACCTCCGCTGAACCAAAGAAGGAACGCGGGTGACATCTCCAAGGCAACACCCGCGCGGCCCGGAGGTGCTGCACACCGGTGCGTCGACACGACGGCGCCGGGGGCGCGGGAGTGGAGAGCCACTTGCCGGGAACGTCGGCAGATGCCTATTTCGATGGGCAGGTGAGGCACGGAAATCGCGTCAAGGCCAAAGGAGGCATCGGTGGCCCTCGGGGATCTGGTCGCACACGAGTATCGCATCGCCCGCGACTCCATGGGTGAATTCATGGTGCCGGTCGATGCACTGTACGGCGCATCGACCGCGAGGGCGGTCGAGAACTTCACCATTTCAGGGTGGAGAATGCCACGGGACATGCTGCGCCGATGGGCTGCTGGACCAGCACTTCCCGGTGGACGTTTTCCAGACCGGCTCCGGCACCAGCACCAACATGAACGCCAACGAGGTCATCGCGCGCCGCGCGAGTCAGCTCCTGGGCGCCTGCCCGCCCGATATCCACCCCAATGATCACGTGAACATGGGGCAGAGCAGCAATGATGTGATTCCTTCTGCGATTCATGTCGCGGCCCTGGTCGCTATCGAGCGCGATCTGTTGCCCCGGCTGGATATGCTCGTTGCGACCCTGAGCCGGAAGGCTGCCGAGTTCGATCAAGTGGTCAAAATAGGCCGGACTCACCTTCAGGATGCCACACCGATCAGGTTGGGTCAGGAGTTCCATGCCTGGGCGCAGCAGACGGCCGCCGAGGCGGGCAATGTGCGGCGCGCCGGCCGGTCCTTGTCCGAGTTGGCCATGGGGGGAACCGCGGTCGGCACCGGCACGAACACCCACCCCGAGTTCGGCGCCAGGATGGCCGCCGAACTCACGACCCTGACCGGGTTCGCTTTTCGGGAGGCCTCCCACCACGTGGCGGCCCAATCCTATCCGCAGGCTATCGTCGCTGCCAGCGCGGCCCTGCATTCTCTGGCCGCGGTGCTGCTGAAGATGGCG
>JALOPK010000492.1 GCA_025453925.1 Candidatus Eiseniibacteriota bacterium
GCCGGCCCTTTGGACGTTCCGAGGGTGCTTACAGGTTCTTTGCGACTCCTGCCATCAGCACCATGTCAGGGGCGCCGTCGCTCAGCCCGAGGGCGAGCGCGCCGCGGACCTTGAGGCCCGAACCAAGCTGATAGTCGATGCCCGGGGCGAGCTGGATGGAGCTGTCGCCCCCGTCGAACTCCGCTGACTCGAAGTCGAACTCACCGGTCAGCGTGGCCATCTCGTTGAGCGGGTAGAGGATGCCGCCGCCGAGCAGGAACTGCATCTCCCGCTCAACGTCGAACGTTCCGTACGCAGTCTCCACCTCGGAGTCGCCATTGATCCTCAGCCCGAAGTGGGCGAGCATGACACCCTTGGTCATGGCATACCGCATGGCGCCGAAGCCCTGGAAGTCGAAGGTGCCTTCGCCGATCTTGTCGCTGCCGATGGGCAGATTGATCATGCCGCCGGCCACGAGGCGCATCTTGGGGCCTTCACTGACCGTGTAGCGGCCGTAGATGTCGGCGTCGAGAAGCCCGGATTCACCGTCTCCCTCTTCAGGGCTGATCGACGCGAATCCGAACCGGCCGCCGGCTTCCATGAGCGGCATGACGCGGTAGGCGCCCTGGACGCCGAAGCTCATCGAGCTGCCGCCCTCGAAGTCGGCATACTGGAACTGGCCTTCACCGTACATGTTCTCGGTGACGGCCGCATCCTCGATGAAGCTCATGAACGGCCTGACGCCATCCATGAAGTCAGCGCCCTGGGCGAAAGCGAACGCGGGGACGAAAAGAAGGATGAGAGCACTGCGCAACGGACACCTCCTGTTGATGTGTGCGCCTAAGAGTCTCGCCGGGCCCATGGCGGCAGCGGCGAACAGCGAACAGCGAATGGCGCAAAAGAACCCATTCGTGTGCGGCCGGTCAACGGAGTTGATGTGCCTCCCCGCCAACCACAAGATACGCACGGACTTCCTGCCCCTGCAGAATCCATGCCACGTTCCGTGAGACACCAGGCGCCAAGTGTTCCCAGCCGAGCACCACCGCGACGCTGCCGGCCGGCACGGTGAGTTCCTTGATTCTCCGGGCGAGGATCCTGTCGCGGGGGCCGGGGCGTATCCCGGATACCTCGAGCCCGAGGGCCCGGGATCTCACGGCGGCCAGTTCAGCGCCCAGATCCCGCGGCGCCGCCGCCAACCCGGCACAGCGCGCCGCATCCCACGCGCCGCGGGCAATCGGCATCAGCCATGCCGCGGAATCACGATCACGGCCGAGATTCACGACCGGCACTCCGAGCCGCCGTGCCGCCCGCCGGGCGGCAACGTACTCGAAGGGGAATCTGAGCAGCATGATGGTTGCGGCGGGTTCGCCGGCCCGGGCCCACGGAATGCGCGCACGGCGGAGGTATCGCCGGATGGCGGCCTGGATCTGTCTGCCCGTCCTCCGGCGGAAGTCCGTGCCGAACCCGCTCATCTCGGTGGCGATGCTCGATGGGGCCAGCGCCACAAGGAGATCACGAAGAGCCCGGTAGCCCTCCCTGTCCATGTGGACGGTGCCGACCAGAGCGATCTCCCCTGAGGCCAGCGGCCTTGACGCCCGGACGGGGTGGGATGACATTGGCGGTTGAACACTCATGACCTCAACCTCTTGCGGAGCTCTGCGCTCCGCAAGGTACGAGTACTAAGCCAGTTGGCCGGGCGCCGGCCCGGGGCCTGAGGCTGTGGGAGCGACTCCTGGTTCCGCACCACTTGATGCGGGATCAGTCGCACAAGGCAGGGAGCGGGTTCCCTCCGCTCCGCAGCATCGTGGCTGAAGCCACTCCCACCATTCCGATCTCGCGGGAGTGCTTCCGGCGGGATCCCACGAGGTTCACGGCCGAGAACCCTGGATTCCTCCACCACGAGGACAAGGAGAGACAATCATGTTCAGAACCATGCTCTGCGTGATAGCGCTGACGACGACGGCATTCGCGCAGCAGGCCGCCGATCTGATGCCCGAGAACAACGAGGTGCCGGGCTGGATCAAGGACGGGGACGTCGAGACCGCCCAAACCCCCGAGGAGCTCTACGGGCTCATCGACGGGGCCGCTACCGTGTATCTGCAATACGGTTTCGTGGAGTGCGTGTTTCAGAACTATGCGGGCACTACCGCCGGCCAGCCGACGCCGCTGGATGCGCAGGTGTTTGATCAGGGGACCACGGAGAACGCCCACGAGGTCTTCGTCGCTACGGCGACCGGCCTGGAGACCTCCTGGGACGGTGCAGGGGACGAAGCGCGGATCAACTACCTGCTGCCGTTCAACTTCGTCCTCGAGTTCCATCGGAAAGCCATACAGGCCTTCGCGTATGCCATGGATGAGGTTGCGGTGCCGGTGGAACTCGTGGGATTCACCGCAGTGCGGACGGGAACATCGTGCACGTTGTCGTGGACCACGGCCACCGAGATCGACTGCCTCGGGTTCGCAGTGCTCCGGTCGACTACCGACAACCCCGCCGCCGCGACGGTCATCTCGACCGGTCTGGTTCCGGGGGGAGGCACCACGGCGGTCCCGCGGCACTACCGGTTCGAGGACTCCGCCCCTCCTTCGGGCCAGATCTACTACTGGTTGGAGGAGCACTCCCTCAGCGGGTCCACGCGGCTTCTCGGTCCTGCCCCGTCCGCGGGGTCCGGGCACACCACGACCTGGGGCCGCATCAAAGCGTCATTCTGACGGAACGGGAGAGACCGGAGGCGACGACATTCCATGGCTGCAGGCACGACCAAGAAGGACGAGCCGGGGCGCAAGCTCATCGCCTCCAACCGCAGGGCGTTTCGAGACTACCACGTGATGGAGCGGATCGAGGCCGGTCTGGTGCTTCAGGGCACCGAGGTGAAGTCACTCCGCGAAGGAAAGGCCTCGCTCGTCGACTCGTACGCCAGTGTCGAGGGAGAGCAGGCCTTCCTCCACAACCTCCACATTCCGCCCTATGAGTGCGGCAATCGTTTCAACCACGAGCCCACGCGCACGCGCACGCTGCTGCTGCACAAGAGAGAGATCCGGCGGGTATTGGGCCGGTCCACCGAGAAGGGGCTGACGGTGATTCCCCTCTCCCTCTACTTTCTCCGGGGCAAGGTCAAGGTCGAACTGGCCATCGCCCGGGGCAAGCGCCTGTACGACAAGCGCGATGCGATGGCGCAGGAATCGGCCCGGCGGGACATACAGCGGGAGATGCGCGGGAAGTGAGAATCTGGGCGGCGCTGCTGCTCCTCGTCTGGTCGGCCGCCGAGGGCCAGGGCGTCGCGGTAGTGTACACCGACGGCCGGCCTCCGGTCGCCCTGACTTCGGTCGTCCGGGAGGGTGTGGTGTACCACCGGCTGGATGAGTATGCGTCCAGCCTCAATGGCGTGGTGACCTGGATTCCGGCCCGACGTCGGGCGGCGATGATCACGGGGCGCGACTCCGTAGCGGTCACGGTG
>JALOPK010000147.1 GCA_025453925.1 Candidatus Eiseniibacteriota bacterium
GACTTCTGGCAGGAGAGGTTCTACGCTCAGGTTACGATAGATAACCGGCAGGCCGCCCCGGATCTCGCCCGGCAGACGGTGGTTCAGTTCGCCGAGAACATCAGTCAGGCGATTCTGGGGGGAGCATGATGCTCAGGATGTCTCGACGGCGCTTCATGGGCGCCATGGGCGGGGCGCTTGTGATTCCCCGGGTGCTGGAGGCGTCTGCGGGGCGATCATCGGTCTGGACATCACAGGCTCCTCCCTCTGAAGCGGTGCCTCGCCTGTTGGACACGGTGCCGCTGGGGAAGACGTTATTGGTCAAGGGTGCCCGCGTGGTGGTGAAGCCCAACATCTCCTGGCCGAATCCCGCAGCCTGGGCAACCACCACGTCTCCGGATGTTCTCGCTGCCGTCGTCAAGCACTGTCTGGACCGAGGCGCATCCTCGGTCGTGGTCGTCGACAATCCCCTGGGGAACTCCGCCCGGTGTCTGGAGAGAACCGGGGCATCCGGCGCAATCCAGGGAATGCAGAATACCCGGCTGGTCATGCCGACGCGGCCCAGGGATTTTGTCCGCCGCGACCTTCCCGACGGGAGCCAGCTCTCGCAAGTAGATGTGTCTCGGGAGTTGCTTCCCGCCACGTGCATCATCAATCTCCCCAAGGCGAAGGCCCACTCGGCCACCGCCGTCTCGTTCGGCATGAAAAACCTCATGGGCCTCATCCTTGACCGCCAGGTGTTTCACCAGGGCGCCGACCTTCATAGGGCGATCGCGGAACTCCTGCACGTGGTGCGGCCGCACATCACCTTGCTGGACGCTACTACCATGCTGACGTCCCGCGGGCCACAGGGTCCAGGTTCCATACTCAGCCCCGGCATTCTCGCCGCCGCCGAAGACCCGGTCGCCATGGATTCCTACGCGTGCTCTCTGGCGCGGTGGGACGGCCGCGGGGTGGTCGCCGGCGATATCGCTCATATCACCCATGCCGCGGCGCTTGGCTTCGGCACGGTGCAGTTCGAAGTGGTGACTGTGTAGGAACAACGCTGGCCGGGGAAACACGCCGCCACTTGAGTCCCGCTTCCGTGGAGCGCCCAGAGCAATGTGCGACCACAGCGCCCCGGGGAACGACCAGGGGCAGGCCTCGGGTGCAACGACCCGTGGGCAAAGGCCCGCTTTCCTTGCATTCGGCATTCGCGTCAGCGTCGGAGCTCCCCGGGACCCGTCGGGAGACTCGCCCATGCGCTCTCTCCCCCCGGGCGAGAGCCCTTCGCGATTCCCTTGAACGACAGAGAGGCCGGAAACGGCCTCTCTTCTCTAGTCAGTATGCGCCCCTGGCCTGAAGGACGATCGGAATGGTTCGCAGCAGAATGAGAAGGTCGAGCCAGATTGACCAGTTCTCGATGTAGTAGATATCGAGTTTCACCATCTCGTCGAAGGCAAGGAGACTCCTGCCACTGACCTGCCAGAGACCCGTCATGCCCTGGCTCACCGTCAACCGTCGGTGGTGCCAGTCGGCATACACCTCGACCTCCGAAGGCAACGGGGGCCGGGGCCCGACGAGACTCATGTCTCCTCTGAGCACGTTGTAGATCTGCGGAAGTTCGTCCAGGCTGGTGCGCCTCAGAAGCCGTCCCACCCTCGTTACCCGAGGATCTTCCCGGATCTTGAAGATCGGCCCGACGGCCTCATTGAGCTTCCTCACCTGATCCAATCGTTCGTCGGCGTCCAGGGCCATCGACCGGAACTTGAACATCCGGAACCGTGTGCCGCCTTTCCCGACTCGGACCTGGGAGTAAAAGACCGGCCCCTGAGAATCGAGGCGGATCGCCACGACAATCACGCACACCAGCGGCAACGCGAGGGCGATGAGGAAGAGCGACACCCCGACGTCCATCCATCGCTTGATCATTTCCTGACGTTTGCGAAGCGCCGCCTGCCGGAGGCTCACCATGGGGAATCCCGCCACCTGCTGGACTGTGGAACCTCCATGAAGGATCTCGTACAGGTCCGACAGCATGTCAACTTGCGTCTGGCGCGCGCTGCATTCGTCCAGGATCTTCAGGATCGCGGCGTGGCTCAGATCGCGCGAGGCCACGTAGACGTGATCCACCCTCAAGAGGGTGATGGCGTCTCCTACCTCGTGGAGCATCCCTACGACTCCCTCTTGGCCGATGCTGAGTGAACCTCGTGGAGTGGTAGTGATGTACCCGACGAATTCCTTTCCGAGATCTGCATCCGCCTGGAGCCGCCTCCGAAGGGCGCGCGCGCTCTCGCTGTCACCGATGATGAGAAAGCGAGACCTGGCCAGGCCTTTCCTGACCAGCATCCGCTGTGCGTGGCCCAGCATGGACACGGCAACGTAGAAAAGCACGATGCCATTCGCCCAGGAAAGAAGGAAAATCAACCGTGAGAAGTGGGTGGACTTGGTGAAGTACGACAAGGCGAGTTGGAGAACGGTGCCTATCGTGCAGGCCTTGATCGCCGTGGAATAGTCACCGTCCCTTACCAGGCGTCGCCGGTTCCGGTAGGCGCCCAGATAGGAGAACACGGCCACCACGACGGTCGCCCCACCCACAAGACCCGGGAGGTAGAGCCGGATTCCCGGCGGGTGGATCGCAGGGAGGACTCTCAGGGCCGGGCCTGCGTGAAAACGGATCCAGTATGCCAGGAGCATCGCCAGCATGATGGTGGCGGCGTGAAGCGCCAGAAGGGACGGAACCATGAGCCCACGGAACCTGCGCTCACGTGGACTGGCAGGTGTCGCTGCCTGGACACCCTGATGCGACCGCGCCGTGCCCGCCGCTTCGGAGGATTCCTCTGCGATGGCGTCTTCGGGCATCGCCCCGTCTGGTCTCATGCGAACTCGGCCATGTAGATCACGGCGGCCAGCGCCACGACGATCCCGAAGGAAACCACGAGAGACACGCCCGCGGTCCGGATGATCTGCGTAACCACCGCTCCGGTCCTGCCGGGTCGTCCGGTCTGACCCTTCTTCCTGCCGCGGAGGCGGCGCGATCTGCGCAGGCTGATATCCTCGGGCGTGAGCCAGAGAACCTGTCCAGTTGATGAGACGTATCGAACCCGCCCGCGGTCGCGGTGGAATCTCTCCGTCTCCTCCTGAACAACCTGCCATCGTAGCCGCTCACCCTCGGAACGACGCTGCCGTTCCGCGTGTCTCAGTTCCTCCCGTGCCCTCGTCTCGGTCTCCCCGGCGCGCAGGCGTTCCCTGACCCTGAAACGGACTTCCTCCTCCTCCTCGGGGGTGAGCTCTCGACCGGGGATGGATCCGGTGGACGACTCAGCGCCGATGTTGGTGTCTTCGCCGTTCATTTCAATATGCCCTTCCCGAGTGAGACTGCCCTTCTGTCAGGCGAGGAGTGCGCGGTGCGCACGGCAGACGGCCCAATGTTATCGGGAATCCGATTCCCGATCAAGAGAGGGCGCGGGTGCGGCCGTGAACCAGAACAGAATGGCAGCAGACGCGTAGGCAAAGGCTGCCACTGCCAGGGTCGACCGGAAGCCCATGTTCATGGCCAGCACGAACGCCATCACCGACCCGAGTACGGACGCCGCGCCGTTGACACCCCACAGCCAGGGGGCCGCGTCGGCCTTCCATGCCGATGCCCGACGCATACCCACGGGAAGCATAGTGCCCATCATCAAACCCAGCGGCATGAGGAGCAGCACCGTCACGAGGATTCGGAGGCTCTTGCCAAGCCCGAGCCAGTGCGCGAGCGGGTAGTCCAGACCGAATCGTGCCACCGTCAGCATCACCGCTATCCCAAGCCCAACCCAGAGCGCCAGTCGGCGTTCCCTGCCCGGCCGGACCCGTTTGGTGGCGAAACTCCCCAAGCTCCCGGACAAGAGCAGAGAAAGCAACACCACCGACAGCGAGTATACAGGGTGCCCAAGGAACAGGACGAAACGCTGGAGCAGCGTCACCTCGGCGAGCATGAATGCCAGGCCCAGAAGGGCGAAATAGCCGCTGTACGCCACGCCGCTTCGCCCTCCCTCACGGGCCAGGCCCCACAACGGCCAGATGACAATGACGACCGTCATGAAGAATGCTATGGCCAACACAGTCACCAAGATGAACACGGCATCGTGCCCATGGGTCTGCGTGGGGAGATCGTTCAACTTGAAGACGCGCAGGAAGTCGACCGGCTTGATCATATTGAAAAAGAACGGCCGATCATCAGTGGTCGGGCGGACGTCAAAGATGTAGCCATCGTAGAACGTCCGGTCACGGAACCTCCTGGACGCCTCCGAGAAAAGGGGATGATGCGCTCCGCCGGGAAGACTCACGATGGAAAACTGCATCTCGTCGGCAATAGACTGAATCCGCCGGACATCATCGACCGAAAGGGGATCACGGCTTGCTATCAGCGTGGCGGTGTTCCTGCACCCAACTACCGCCACGTGGGCAGCCGGATCGCGGCTTCCGGTCCGGGCGAGCGCCTCCAGTGCCACTGCAAAGAGGCGGAGGGATTCCCCGGGTGGTTCCGTCAGGAACCGCGAGATGGAGACGAGTCCTCCACGATTCAGTCTGGCGAGGTAGTCCTGCATGGCTTCGACCGTGTACAGAGTGTTCTCGCTCAGGGTATAGGCGCCGGCGGCCGTGGCCGCCCACGTGTCCACCAGAGAGGCCTGGATCACGTCGAAGTGGCGAGTCTCCCTGCGCAGCTGAGAACGGGCCTCCGCGACGATGGATTCGACGCCGGGCAGGCTGTACGGCCGCCCGGAGAAGCTGCCGAAGACATCGTTCACCGCCCTCACCACTTCCGGGTTAAGTTCCACCGCGACCACGGAGTCTGCGCCCAAGGCAAGTGCCGCAAGAATGTCGCGCCCGCCACCCGGACCGATCACCAGATGGGTGCCGTATGGTCGGAGGTGGTAAGCGAGAGCGGTGACGTCGTACGCCAGATGCGAAAGCTCCTCGGGATTGCCGCCGAAACGAGTGATGGGCGTTCCGGCGTATGAATCGATGTGCATACCCAGCTGGCGGGGAACCGGTCCATCGTAGACGGGGCTCATGCCCCAGGCGAAGAACTGGGTGTTCCACGCCTCCTCGGTGGGGAACACGGTCACGCGGGAGTAGGAGTTCCAGGCTTCATGCAGGATGCCCTGCTCATGGCGCTGCTTCGCCCAGACGACGCGAAGGAGCCCCGTGGAACCGTTGGTTGCCCACAATGCAAGGATGATGAGAGCCGCCAACGCCGGCAGGAGCACGCGACGGCGGGACAGAATGAGCCCCGCGGCGCAAAGCGCCATCGCCGTCACATACACGATCGGCGGGCCATTCAAGAGCCGGATAAGTGGTATGGCGAGGACGCAGCCGATCGCCGCACCAACGAGGTCGCCGAAGTACACGACACTCATGCTCGAAGCGAACCGCCTGACGATGATCGCCATCGCCGCCCCGCCCGCGATGAAAGGGAGCGTGGTAAGCACGTAGATAAGTGCGAGCTGGAGGATGCCTTGGAGGGTCAACAACTGGCTGAATCTCAGGCGCAACACCGCCGCGACGCCCGCCACCGCCAGCATGGCGCATCCCGAACACAGAATCGGCATGGCCCGGTCCAACACGCTATCCCCGGCGCGCGCACCCAGCCGGTGAACGAGAACCGCGCCGGCAGAAAGACCAAGCATGGCGATGGAGATGGCCATGAAGGCAAAATGGTACCACATGGTGACACTGAAGATCCGGGTGAGCGACAGCTCCAGGAGCATGAGCCCGCCAGCGATCAGGCCCATCGCCAAAACCGCGCGGCGCTCGATCATACGCTGCCTCGCATTCCCGCTGCTGTCGTCGGCACGGTTCGGCGCAGGCGCCACACGACCCATAGCGCCTCGATGAGGATAGCGCGCGATATCTTGGACCTGCCCCGAGAGCGCTCGGCGAACACGATGGGCATCTCACCCAGATCGAATCCCAGGTGATAGGCCCAGTACTTCATCTCCATGAGAAACGAGTACCCCTCGGAGTGTACGGCATCGAGCGGGATCGCATCCAGAACCCTACGGCGATATCCCACGTAGCCGGCCGAGCAGTCGCGGATCGGAACACCCAGCACGAGCCGGGCATAGAGGTTGCCACACCCGCTCAGGAGCCTGCGGTCAAGGCCCCAGTTGAGGGTTCCACCGCCAGGCACATATCGTGAACCGATCACGACATCGTGGCGATCGAGCCGTCGGAGCATTTCCGGCAGGTAAGACGGGTCGTGCGAGAAATCCCCGTCCATGGTGACGACGCGGTCGAATCCCTCCCCCAGCGCATACTTGAATGCCGTCACGTATGCAGTCCCGAGCCCCGCCTTGGTTGGCCGTACGAGCAGCCGAATGCGGTCGTGGGAAAGCTGCAATACTCGCACTGCATCGGCCGTCCCGTCAGGAGACGAATCGTCGACCACCAGCAGGTGAAGCTCGGGGGCTTCTCCCAAAATGGCGGGGAGGAGCCGTTCAACGTTGTCGCGTTCGTTGTATGTGGGCACGATGACGATGGTTCGGTTCATGGATTCCAATTCTCAGGGCGGGATGGTGTGTTCCCATGCCGGCGATGGGCAACCGCGGGGAGTATGCATGCGGGGGCTTTCCTGGTCAAGGAACTCCCGGCGCATGCCTGCCGCCCAGCCGGGAGAGGCCCCACCATACGCGCATCCACCGCCGGTCCAGCTGACGGACGTGCAGAGTGCGCGAGGGGGTCAACCGGCGTCGAGCGGCAATGATGGCGCCAAGGCTGGCGATACCCGCCGCCTTTCCCGCCAGGAATGCAGGCGCGGTCCCCTGGATGATGTGTGAACAAAGTGAAAGCGCCAGGTAGGAAACGTGCGCAGGCGCCATCAGCGCACATACGCCCGGAGGCATGGTCTTCAACAACACCACCATCTCGTTGCGGGCGGCGAGAAACTCTCTTGTCCGAACGCGCCGGCTTGAGGACGAGCCCTGGTAGTGGACGACGCGGACTCCTTCGTCCAGTATCGAATCCCACCCCAAGAGCCAAAGCCGGATGCCGAGATCGAGATCGTCCCATTGAGAATGCAGCCCGGGGTCCCATCCGCCTGCGGCAACCACTGCGGCAGTGCGGTAGAGAGGAGCCACACCGGGGGCGCAGACGAGAACACCCGCTGGGGCCGGCGAAAGGTCACGACACCGATGCCCACGCTTGTAGCCGAATCCGGCCAGGGTGATCAGATCCCCCGCGGTGTCGATGGTGCCATCCTCGCGGACAGTCAGCGGAAAGGCGCACCCCCTGCGGGGCCCTGTGTCCAGATGCCGCGCCAGGCGGCTGAGCCAATCGGGCTCCGGTCGCGCGTCATTGTTGAGAACGGCAACATAGGCGGTTCGGACCTGGGAGAAGACCGACGCAAGGGCACCGCTGTACCCCACGTTCTCCGCAAGACGCGTCAGATGGATCCCCTGGAAGCCTCGCACGACCTCCTCGGTGGCATCGGTGGACGCGTTGTCTACCACCAACGTCCGTGAGGGCCGCAGCTCCTGAGCCGCAACGCAGCCCAGACACGCGGCCAGAAGACCCGCTCCGTTCCAGGTCGGTATGACGACCGTGACGCCGGACTCCAGGGCTCGGCCATCGGGAAGAACAGGGGGGTGATGGTGGTATCGCCCTTCGATTCCAAGGCAATCCTTCACTGACCGCAACACCGTCTACCTCGGGAGGAGTCGGACGCCATGCGATGGCAGGCGTGCAAGAAACCTCCCTGCATGGCTGACTCACGACCAGTGGCCCCTGTGCCGGTGGACCCGTGACGGAGGCCAGGGCCCCCAGCGGCCTCGCTGGACCTGCGAGACTTCAGGGAGAGTATGTGCCCGCTTCGTTCGCCCACTACCCGATCACCCCGTCGATCTCGGCGCGTGACAGACCCCAGGCAGCTGGGTCGTTCGGTTCTCAAGAAACCCGGGACTTGCGTGCACGTTCGGACACCGCCTTGCACGT
>JALOPK010000148.1 GCA_025453925.1 Candidatus Eiseniibacteriota bacterium
ACCAGTTCGTTCGAGGGGACGGGTGTGCGGGGTGTCGCGACGGCGACGACCGGGGTGACCTACGGGATGTTCGGGGGTGTGTATTCCACCACCGACGACGCGCGAGGTGCGTATGGGAGATCGTACGGCACGACGGGCCTCACCTATGGCGTCTACGGGCGGAGCGATTCCAACGAGGGCATCGGGGTCTACGGTATAGCGGGGACGACCAACGGCATCTCTTATGGCGTCTATGGTGTCGGCAACGTCACCAACGGCTGCGGCGTGTATGGCGAGGGCAATACCGGGGGCAAGTTCGTCAGCACTGCGACGGCCAATGTAGGAGTTCGGGGGTACGGCGATGGCGCAGGCGGCTACTTTGAGGATCCCGGCAGCACCGGCTACGCGTACATCGGCAGCAGCACGTACAAGGTGGCCGGGAACGGGACGGTCAACTTCGTGCAGAACCACCCCTCTGAGACCAATCGCGTCATCGTGTATGCATGCCCCGAGGGGGATGAGGTGGCGACCTATACCCGCGGGACGGCACGGCTCTCCTCCGCGAGGCGCGGGTCTCTCTGGGGGAGACCTTCGTCTGGGTCACAAACCCGGAACTGGGACTCACGGCCCATGTGACCCCGCGGGGACGGTGCGAGGGGCTGTAGTGGAATCCCTGTCAACCACGGAGATGGTCGTGCGGGAGCTTCGGGACGGACAGTCCGATGTCGTCTTCGATTACCTCGTCTACGGCCTCCGGCAGGGATTCGAAGAAGTGAGCATCGTCCAGGAGAAGCGACAAGATTCGCTAGTGCCTTCCATGGAAGAACACCTGACGCTCTATTCAGTGCATCCGGAACTTCGGCGCTACAATGTGTGGGAGCGGTTCACGGCCATGCAGCGTATGGTCGACGGTGGCGTTCCGCGGGATGCCGCCGGTCGCTGAGCCCGGTTGCGGAACGCCTGCATAGGACCGGGCACTATTCTAACATTAGAATAGTGCCCGGCATGCTTTCGAGGGACCCGCCGGGGTAGTTGCCTACTCCATTCTGACCAGTCGCAGTGACCTGCCCTCCGAGTCGCGGATCACGTAGGCGCCCGGAGAAGTCAGGCGGGCGGCGGCGTCCTTGCCGTCCCACGTGATCGTTCCGTCGACGGGTCGCAGGGTTTGGATCAGACGGCCTGCCATGTCGTACACGCCGATCCGGGCGGGCGCGTCGCCCGGCAGGTTCCATCGGATATGCGTGTACGACGTGAATGGATTGGGGAATGCCGTGACACGCAGTTCAAAGGCGGGAATCGTCGGTCCATCACCTGCCATGCCCACCATGCGCATCAGGGTTGCGCGTACTTCGGGTTCCAACTCGTTGACGTCGGCGAGATCCTGGGCCATGTCCGCCAGGTAGGGCCCTGCATCGCTGGGATCACCGCCGTTGTTTATGAGCGCCCAGAGCAGTGCAATGTACGTGTCGAATATGGCCCCGGCCCGGTCTGCCAGCACGCGCGACATGGCAGCCATGCCGTCTGCGTCAACGGTGCCCACCGTCGCGAAGTACTCCGCCGACGCCTCCCATCCCAGTTGCGTCCAGAACATGCCGTCGCCGAAGGCGGATGCCAGGAATGTGATGGTCTGCTCGAGGTCGCCGCCGGTATAGTCGTGGACCTCGTTGAACCAGGCGGTAAACGTCTGCACCGCCATGTCACCCTGCACGGAATCGAAGGCTGCCATACCGAACACCGGGAACCAGTCCTCCGGCCACCCTTGCGACAACCCTGGATCGTACGACGCGCCTTCGAGACGATCGATGCTCTGGTAGAATGCGGCCGTCCTGATTTCGTCCTCCGGCGGCAGGGGGCCGCGCGGTGAGTAGGAGATGAGCACATACACTCCGCCCGAGGTGTTCTCGACCGCCTGCTGGAACGTGGCCAGGTCAACCACCACATCCGCGCCACGCTTCTCGGGTTCGGGGAGGCCGGGTTCGATGAACTCCAGGCCGACGCCGGGGTCATTGATGATCACCGCGGAGTCGGTGTACCCGGTGACCACGACGGCATGACCACCATGCAGCCCATACTCCCGCAGGACATCGTAGTCGGGCTGGGGAAGGTAGTAGGGGTCCACACTGGTCACAGGGGGCTGCCCGGCATCAGCCCGGGAGCGGAGTTCGGCAAGGTAGGCGGACCACGTGCCCAGGAACGCGAAATCGGTGTTCAGATTGCGAATCGTGCCCGCGAACCGGTAGTCGCTCTCGGTCTGGCAGATGTAGAGGCCCCCCGGGAGGTAGAATCGGTCGTCGATGGCGAGGGCCGAATGGGGCACTGATGTGAACTCCACCGTTTCGTACAGCGTGTGATCGCACCCCAGGAAGTTGAACTGCATCGTGAGGCTGGCGTAGTTGCAGTAGCCGTTCACCACCTGCCATACCCAGGGGACATCGTCCCGAAGAGACACGCCGGTGGTGGCGCGGTTGTCGCTTTCATCGCTCTCCGTGACCTCATCGCAGGGATCGGCGACGGCACACACGACGCCTGTGCCGGTGAATCCATTCCAATGAGTCGAGTCTCGGGTCACCGCACCGGAGGCGAGCGATGCGATCACGAGGTCATCACCAATCTGTACACCCCCGCTGTCCGGGTCGCCGAGGTAGAAGCGGATCAGGATATTGGACAAGTCGTTTGTTCCGCTGTTGGCGATCTCCACGACGATGTGGTAGCCCCGTTCCACCGCATAATCGCTGGCCAACTCCACCGATGTCACCGCGGCGTTGGATCCGTGGAGAATCACCGGGCAATGAGCCGGCGGTGGGTTCTTCGGACTGCCACCAGGTGCCGGTGTGTCCCATGGCAGGATCACGTGGCGGATCGGCACCGTCACCGCAGGCCTCTGCCGCGGGAGTCCCGGAGGGGAGCCTGCCAGTGCCGGAATGGCCAGCAGCGCGACAAGTCCAAGAGTCAGTCGATTCATGAGAAACCTCCTTCGCAAGCGAGAGAGAAGATGCCCAACAGCAGGCTGACGTTCGCAACTAGCAAGAACAAGTCAGATCACTGGGGTCATGTCTCTTATACCTTTGGAGTCCCCGTAACCTGCCCGCCCGTCCTCTCCGGAGGACAAGGGTGTGCGTTGACTGCGGGAAGCCCGAAGTCCCAGCATCTAGTGGTGCTGGACCAGGCCCGCGTCCAACGCGGCGGGACCAAGCTCGGAAGATGAAACAAGGCGAACAACAGCAGATGACAGCCGAGAGCAGGCAGTTCCTTTCGGTTGCGGGCAGGGGCACCGTGGGCGTACCATGGACGCGTTCGGGTGTGTTGAGTTGTCTAAGGAGCCGGTGCATGGTGGATCCGCTTTCGCTCAGTGATTCCGTTCTGATTCTGCTCGCGGCGGTGGCCGGTGGCGCGGTGAACGCCATCGCGGGTGGCGGCACGCTGATCACGTTTCCGATGCTCACTGCGATCGGCATTCCTGCCGTCGCCGCCAATGTAACTAACACCGTTGCCCTCTCTCCCGGTTACCTTGGCGGTACTTTGGCGCAGCGTGGCGACCTCCGGGGCCAGCGACGAAGGCTGTGGCGGATGCTTCCCGCGGGCGCCGTCGGAGGAGTCCTCGGGGGTCTGCTGCTGTTGGCGAGTGGAGAGCGGCTGTTCCGTGGGATGGTGCCGTATCTCATCCTGCTGGCCTGCGGCCTGCTCGCGTGTCAAGGGCGGATCCGTGGGTGGGTGGCACAGCGATCAGGGGGTGCTCAGAACCGCGATAGGGAATGGTTCGCGTCGCTCCCGGTGTTCGGCGCGGCCATCTACGGGGGCTACTTCGGCGCGGGCCTCAGCGTCATCGTCTTGGCCGTGCTTGGGCTTGTCCTCGATGACAATCTCACCAGGCTCAACGCGTTGAAGCAGGGCATCGCCTTTGCGGTCAACGTCGCCGCCGCGGTGTTCTTCGTCTTCTCAGGGCAGGTGGTCTGGCCTGCTGCGGCTGTCATGGCGATCGGAGCGTTGGGAGGCGGCGTCATCGGTGGCCGCCTGGCCGGCCGTGTTCGACCCGACCTGCTCCGCCGTATGGTCATCGGCGTCGGTATGGTGGTGGCGGTGATGTATCTGGTTCGGTAGGCCGCGGCCCGAGACTACAATGAGGTCTGGACCGAGATCAGGCTGGCGATACCGGCAACCCGGCCGACCTCTCTTCCGGCTCGCATCATCCTCGCGCCGGCCTTGATCATGCCCCATCGCGGTCGTATCCTGCTCTGGGTCGTTCTCCTTGGGATGGCACGCGGGCTGTCGCCGGCTCTCGAGACTCTGGTGCGGCCATCTCGCCCGAGGGTTCGCACGTGCGGGGGGACGCGGACCCTCGTCACTCGGCAGTTTGAAGGGAGGGTCGCATGGGTCGCACGTTCGTCGGAGTGGTCATCTGCATCGTGTCGCTCGCAGCAAGCATCATGGCGCAAGGGCATGGGGATAGGTTCGCCATCAGCATCGAGTCCCACGACCAGGGGTGGACCCAGACCTGCTACAACTCGAATGCCGATGAGTATCTGGTGGTCTGGGAAGACTACCGGGGCGATGCATGCGATGTGTACGGCCAGTTCGTGGGCGGAGATGGTACCCTCAAGGGCTCCAACTTCGCCATTGCCGCGGCAGCAGGGCATCAGGCCTGGCCCCGGCTGGACTTCGACCCGGTCAACGACCGCGTCCTGGTCGTGTTCGAGCATCACGACCAAAGCACCGCCGACGTCCGGGGCGTCTTCGTCAACGCCAATGGGACGTTCTACGACGCGCCGACTTCTCTGGAAGATCACACCTTCGGGATCTGCACCAACCCCGCGCGCATCTACACCTGTTCGGTGGCATTCAACCCCGAGGCGGGCCGGTATCTCGCCGTGTGGGGGGACTTCCGGAATGACCCTACGAGCGCCAGTTTCACCGGGGCGGATGTCTATGGCCAGCTCATCGATGCCGACGGAACCCTGCTGCCTCCTCCCTCGCCCGCCGATCCTTCGACGAACTTCGCCATCGCAACCAGCCCCGACATCTACGAGAGCGTGGCGGATGTGACCTTCTCCATGGGCACGTGCGAGTGGTTCGTCGTGTATGGGACGAGCACGGGTCTGGTCTGCGGCCAGCGGGTTGACCTCGGCGGGGACCTGATCGACCAGAATGGCGGCGAGACGGCAACACCGGCGCCCATCGTTGTCTCAAAGCCATTCCAGAACGGTCCCGATTGCTTCCAGGCTCGCGTCAAAGCCAACTGCGAAGGTCTCCTCGACCAGTCGGGGTGGTACGAGTGCGAGGTCGTGTGGAAGGGGAAGGCCCCGGCGCTGGCCGACAACGATGTGTGGGGGCAGCGCATCGGTTTCTTCAACGATGCGGGGATCTGGGTGGCGAAGTACGTGGGCATAGACGGCGCGGTCACTGACACCATCTGCAACCATCCTATCAGCATCCAGAACGATTGGGTCGGTTCTCCAGACATCGACTACAGTGTCCAGGACAATGAGTTCCTCGTGGCGTGGGGCGACCCGCGGACGAATGGCTGGTCCGGCCAGGACCTATACTACCAGAGGCTGTGGATTGACACGTCCCAGGGACCGCGGATGGTAATGCTTGCCGACGATCGCCTGAACACGGTGACGGAGACCGAGAACATCCCGGTGTTTACCACGCCGGCCTATGAAGGGAGCCTGCTGGGTATCGCCCACAGCGTGACGCGGAACGAGTTCCTCGTGGGGTTCACTTACGTGGGCGAGGACGCCGACAACAACGACATCATGGGCGTCATCGCCCATGGCTCGCCACCGGTGAACGCGGATGACGCACCCCTCGTGGATGACCTGCTGCTCGGGCCATGCACCCCCAATCCATTCGGATCGACAACGACCATCCGGTTCAACCTCCCCCGACCGGGCGCGGCAACGGTGACCATCCGAGACCTCATGGGCCGCACGGTCGCCACGCTGGCCGCGGGAGTGCGCGAGGCTGGACCCCATGCTGTTCTCTGGGAGGGCACCGATGAAAGGGGTGTGCCGCTCGGTTCCGGCGTCTACTTGTGCGGCGTGCGATTCGACGGCCGTCTCTCTACCCAGATGGTGTCGCTCATCCGGTAGGACTCACCCGTTCCAGTTTTCGTACGGAAGCCTTCCCGCCTGCGGGGAGGCTTCCGACTTCTGATAGCTGATGCCCTCGATGCAGGGCAAACCGGCATGATCCATCGAACCCGACTGAACGCGCCCTCGCCGCTACCGGGTCGGAGCCACCTGCCTCAGCGCCGACGTGTCTACTCGATCATACACCCTGTACACAACCACGCACTTCCACTGAGGCGACGGCTTACTCCAACGCTCGGCAGAACTGGGTCAATCTTCAATCAGCGCATGGGTTTTCCTCGCGGTGATACCGACGCCGAGGTGCGGCACACGGCTTGCGGTGAAGGCTGACGCACGTTCGATGTCCCCTTCTCGTGAGGTGCCGCATGCCCGTGAGCTTCTCTCTGACCGCCTCACGGTTCTGGAGCGCCTACTGGATCACCATGCGCCCGTACCTGCTCTTCGTGTCGGGCGTGGCCGGCATGGTGGGCATTGCGGCATCAGGCGCAGGCCTCATCCGGTCCGTGGCGGCATTCGCGGCATTCCTCCTCTCCTATGGCTTCGGCCAGGCATTGACCGATTGCTTCCAGACGGACACTGACTCTCTCTCCTCCCCCTACCGCCCGCTGGTGCGCGGCATCGTCAGCCGCGCTGACGTGCTTCGCGTCAGCCTCGCCGGACTCGCGCTCTGCTCGGTGCTGCTGATCGCATTGAATCCGTGGGCCATTATCCCTGCCTGCATGGCGGTGAGCGGCCTGGCGACCTACACGCATTTCAAGCGGCGTTGGTGGGCGGGACCGTGGTACAATGCGTGGATCGTGGCACTTCTGCCGCTCATGGGGCGTCTGGCTGGAGGAGGCGCTGAATCCGCTGGCCTCGTCGTCGGCACCCCTCCCCTCATCCCATTCATCCTCAGTGTCTTCTTCGGCTATACCAACTTCGTGCTCATGGGCTACTTCAAGGACATATCCGCGGACCGCGCCAGCGGATATGACACCTTTGTCGTGCGGTTTGGCTGGATCAGGGCCGCCGTCGGCACCGATGTGCTTTCCATAGCCACTGTGGCGGCTTCTGCGTGGGGGTTCGTCCGCCACGGTACGGGGGAAACGGTGCCGGCGGCCCTGGTCCTCATCGCCGGGTGGGTGGTCCTGCTGGCGGCGCAGATCGGCATCCACCGGGTTCGTACCGAGCAGGCGTCCCATGGACCCATCGCAAACGTGGTGAGAGGCTTCGTGTTGGTGCACATCGCGGCGGCAATTCTCTTCAGGCCGGCATGGCTTCTTGCCGCCGCGCTGTTCTATGCCGCCTTCGAGCTGGCGCTGGCGACTCGGCCCGAGCGGAGCCAGGTGTGAGATGTTGGCCTTGATAAACCCTCGCTGCGACTACGGACGGGGTCTCCGCGCGTGGCGGAGGATTGAGCCTGCCCTCCTCAGCCGCCATCGCGGCCTCGTCGCGGAGGAGATCCCCCCGGTGCGCCTGCTCCCGCTCCGTCTTGCCCAGGCGGTTGATTCCGGCGAACGCCGGTTCATCGCTGCTGGAGGTGATGGAACGGTGAATGTGGTCGCGAATGCGCTGATGGGAATCGGCCATGACGTGGCCCTGGGCGCCGTGGCGTTGGGTTCCAGCAACGACTACCACAAGCCTCTGCGCGATGCCTTCAGATTGGGAGGAGTCCCCGCGAAGCTCCACTGGGAGGCGGCCGAGCTTCGGGACGTGATACGGGTTCAGCACCGGGACACCCGGGGGGCCGTCGTCCAGAAGGCCTGCATGATCAACGCAGGGATCGGTATCACGGCCCACGCCAACGCCGTCTACAACGGTCGCCTCCCTGCCATCGCCAGGCTCCAACGGGTTTCGGTGGAAGCCGCGATCCTCGCATCAGTGGTGCACGCACTCAGGACGTTCACGCCCCTTCCGTGCGACGTCGCCATCGATGGCAGTCCGCCCACTCGGCTCGCGCTCACGAACCTGGCGGTGCTCAAGAGCCCCCATGTGGGCGGCGCCCTCTGTTACGACACACCGGTGAGACCTTCTGACGGCACCATGAAGATCAACATCTGCATGAACATGACCAGAATGGAGACCGTTCGCACGCTCATCAACCTGTACCGGCACCGGTTTTCGGGCTCACCAAAGACCTTTTGCCGCGCGGCCGCGACGGTGAAGGTAACGGGTGCGACGCGCTTCGCGCTGGAGCTGGATGGGGAAGTGGTCAGCGCCACTGAGGCATGTTTTCAGCTCGTACCCGGTGCCCTGAGGTGCTGCCCATGATCGTCGTCAACAAAATCCGCGAACTGAACGCCATTGACAACTGGGTGCGGCATTTTACGCGGGCCCCGCACCAGTGGAATGTCGTCCACCAGTCTGACGCTGAGCTGGTCGCGCTGCCGGGCACCGATCGGCTGCTGGCCATCACCATCGACACCGTGGCCGAGGAGATCGTCACTGGCCTCTACCGGGAGCCATTCACCATGGGATGGGTCGCGGTGATGGCGAGTCTCAGCGATCTGGCCGCCGTTGCCGCCGATCCCCTGGGTCTCGTTGTCTCGGTCGTGCTGGAACCCGGCCGCGACGACTCATTTAGGACCGCTCTGGCGCAGGGTATGGCCGCCGCCTGTGATGCGGGCGGCACGTTCCTCCTGGGTGGTGATACCAATACCGCGATCTCGCCTTCGCTCACCACGTGCGCCATTGGTATCGTGTCCCGGCGTCCCGTGCTCAACCGCGTGGGGTGCCGGCCGGGCGATACGGTGTTCCTCAGCGGCCCCGCAGGCGCCGGGAGCGCCCTGGCCCTGTCCCGGTTCCTCCACAGCGAAGGGTTTCCGGAGGGCAGTTACCGGCCTGTCGCCAGGCTGAATGTCCGGCAGACCATTCGCCGATTCGCCACGGCCTGCATGGACACCAGCGATGGGCTCCTGCCTACGCTGGACCAGCTCATGCGGCTCAATGGCATGGGATTCCGGATCACCCAAGATGTCGCGCACATACTCGATCGCCGGGCGCTGCGCCTCGCAGTCGAGGCGGATCTCCCGCCTTGGTTCATGCTGGCCGGTCCCCACGGGGAGTTCGAACTGGTCCTCACCGTACCCCAGGGGCTCACGGAGCACTTCATGGCAGAAGCCCGCTCCGCTGGTTGGGAGCCGGTGATGACAGGCACGGTGACTGAGGAGATCGGCGTCAAGATGGCCATCGATGGCCGCCAATGCGCCGTGGACACGGCGGGAGTGCGGAACCTGTTCGACGAAGTCAGCGGCGACATCAGCCGCTATGCGCGCGGGCTGGCTGCCATGCTGGTCCCAGAACCGGAGGTGTGAAATGTTCGGCTCAGGCACGTACCAGGGCGGTGAGAACTTCAGCTTGCGGGACGTGCTCCAGCAGGGCAGAGCGCTCAATCTCCGGGAGCGTACCGCGCTCTTTGGTTCCGTGCTGGATTCGCTCGCGCTGGGCGGCCGAAACCTCTACCGCCGGGAGGTGCAGACAGCGGCGGACAGGGAAGTGCTCGTCGCCGACCCGGCCTCCGGCCAGATCACGCCGCTGCTCATGTTCGGCTCCAACAACTACCTTGGATTGGCCAATCACCCCTATGTGAAGACCCAGGTGCGGCGCGCAGTGGCGACCTATGGAGTCGGAGTCGGAGGGCCGCCCCTGCTCAATGGCTATACCTCGCTCCACCGGAAGCTCGAGGAACGTCTTGCCGTCCTCAAACACGCCGAGGACGCCATGCTGTTCTCAACGGGCTACGGGGCCAACGTGGGCCTCGTCACCGGGTTGGCGGGTCCCAAAGACTTCGTGCTGTACGATGAATACAGCCATGCTTCCTTCTGCGATGGCATCAAGATGGCTGGCGCTCGCGCACTCCGATTCCGGCACAACGACGTCGCCCGACTGGAGCGGATGCTGGAGCGATTTGCGCCCAGCGCGGAGCGGGACACCTTCGTGGGGGTCGAGGGAGTGTACTCTATGGATGGGGACGCCGCTCCCCTTGACAAGATCGTCCCCGTGTGCCACCGCCACGGGGCGCTGGTGGTGCTCGATGACGCCCACGGCACGGGGGTGATGGGGCCCACCGGCAGCGGTACGGCCGAGCACTTCGGCGTCGAGGGTTCCGTCGACGTCACCATGGGCACGTTCAGCAAAGCCTTCGGCGTCGTGGGAGGCTTCGTCTGCGCCTCGAAGCCGATCATCGATTACCTGCGGTTCTTCGCCCGGTCGTACATGTTCTCCGCGTCGCTTCCACCGATCGTAGTTGCGGCCGTGCTTGCGGGACTCGACGTCACGGAGCAAGAGCCCGGCCTCCTGAGGGCGCTCCGAAGCAACGTCGCCTATGCGACGCGCGGGCTGCGCGGACTGGGGTTCGAGGTGGATCCCGCCGCGGCTATCATCGTGCTGAGAGTGCCCGAGGATATGGATATCCGGCGCGCCGCGGGGCGTTTCCACGATGCCGGTATCTTCGTGAACTCCATCGAATACCCCGCCGTGCCCCTTCATGAGCAGCGCTTCCGCATCAGCATCATGGCGACGCACACCACGGCTGACATCGACCGCCTGCTGGCCGTCGTGAAGGACATCTGGGCGGATCGGTCGCTTCGCGTGGCGGACGAGAACCTCGCCGCATAGGGGCGGGCAGCGTCCATTCGGGTCAGGGTGTCAGAGCAAGGGCGATTCCCGTCCTCCGCTCCCTCCTGACACCTCGGAAGGAGCCGTGCGACAAGTCGGCGGCTGGGGCTTGTCCCGCCGATGAACCCGTCCTACCTTCTGCCCAAGGAGGGAGGATGACGATGGACACACTGCTGCTCTACGTGGGCGCGT
>JALOPK010000149.1 GCA_025453925.1 Candidatus Eiseniibacteriota bacterium
GCCAACGCGGTGACCAGCTCCCGTGCCACCAGATCGTAGTACGATCCCGCCGGATGCGGGTCGAACGGCACGAGTTGCTCCGGCCGCGGGGGGGAGATCCCTCGGCTCGCGAGGTCAATGACGTGTATGCCGTATGCTGCCAGCGAGTCGGCCATTGCGCGCGTCTGCGGGTCGCCGAACGGCCAGATGAACACCACGAAGGATCCTTCGAACTGGCGCCGGTACTCCATCGAGGACCGCCGCACCACCGACAGCAGCGTCTTCCATCCCCCGGGACTCGCCCCGGTGATCCGATCCATCCGCCGTGCGAGGTAGTCCAAAGTCGGCGATGATCTGAGAAGCCTGAAGCAGGCCATCCGCCGTGGCTGGGACCCTGCGAAGGATCCGACTCGTTGCGGCGTTCCGTCCTTTATCTCGTATCGGGGGAATTGCTCGCCCCATGCCGTGGCCGAGTATGATCCGTTCACCCGTCGGACGTGATCCGGGATAACGCCGTAGACCATCAGCCCTCTGGTCTGCGGCACCTGACTCGCCAGTTCACCTGACTCCAGAAGAGCCAGCATCTGCTGGGGCCCCCAGCCGATGAAGCCGTAGTTGTACACGGCGATCCCCGCAGTCAATCTCGCGAAATGGGCGGGGAGCGTCTGATCATCCGCGACGTTCTCCCCGAATGTGCAGGAGTTGCCCATGAAGATGGTGTGGCTGACCGGTGTGTCGGCCGGGTCCTCGGGAGTGTGTCGACGTCCGAACCGGTCGAAGCTGCACGATACCTGATAGATGCGATTGCGGTTGCGCCAGCACGCGATGGAAACGGTGGTGTCGGCAAGCGGGCGGTATCCGAGCATCGAGTCGGAGCGCCAGTAGCGCGGGGGATGCTTCTCGAGAATCACCGCGGGGGTTGGGGATCGCCAGAGCATGTCGGCCGCCGAGATGAAACCCAAGAGCAGGGACACCGAGAGGCATGGCCCGGCGAAGACCCCGCCCCCGGCGTCGATGGTCGCGCTGAGCGCCAGGACCAGGAGCAGCTGAACACGGGGCAGAAGACTGTGGTGATCGTAGCAGAGCGTCAGGTAGAGGAGAGGGAGCCAGCAGGCATACCGTGCCATCGTCGCAGGGGTCGAGGGGAGGCGTCGACGGGTCGCTTCCGCAATGCCGAGCGCGACGCCCGAGTACACCAGCAGGATGACCGTGGCCGCGGAAACTCGCCAATCCTGCCCCCGCATCCTTGCCCCGGCGATGTTCGCCACCCAGGCCAGGGTGGTCATTGGATACAGGTAGGGCCACCGCATGGACAGATTCCCGATAGGTGGGGCGTTCGACGTAGTGTCGACCATGACCGCGCGCGAATCTGGCAGACTCGTGCTGTCAGTGCCGGCAGAGAACTCAGACGTGCATCGGCGACGGGGAGAGGGAATGCATGGAGGCGGCACCCGGATTCGAACCGGGGGATAAAGGATTTGCAGTCCTCTGCCTTACCACTTGGCTATGCCGCCGCACTGGAGCGGGAGACGGGACTCGAACCCGCGACAGTCACGTTGGCAACGTGAAGCTCTACCAACTGAGCTACTCCCGCTTGTGCGATTCGTATCCGACGCAGTATAGGATGCTCCCTCGCGCCGGTCAAGGCCGACCGTGCTGCCGCCATGAGATCCTGCCGGCATCGCACTCGACGGTCACCGCGCCCTGACTGGTCGCGGCCACGCGGTAGCCGGCGTGGGCCAGGTCGCGCAGGAGATCCTCCTCTCCCGGTGTGCCGCCGCCGACCACCACCAGGCGAGGCTTGGCCCTCCGGAGCAGGAGGTGGGAGGGGGCCATGTCCCGGGACGGTCCGATGTAGAGCACATCGGTCGACTCCACCGCCGCCCAGGTGGCGCACTGGGCATCGGAGCGCCAGCCGCCATCTCCCGCAACCAGGACGCGAAGTCCGCACGCCCACCGGATGAGCAGCCCGTCCAGGGAGTGGCCTCCGGCGCCCAAGGGAGTCAAGGTGCATCGATCGCCGAGCGCGAGGCTCGGCATGTCGGACCACACGGACATGGCGACGCCGGAGTCGGTGGACGTCTCGCTCCCCGTCGGCACGACGGTCTGCGCAGCGGCGAGCATTTGGAGGAGAGTGTCCACCGCGGCCGAGCGTGCCGCACGGCCGCTGGTCGCACCCACGAGCCGCGCGCCATCGAAGCGGCGGAACCGCAGGTGGTCGCACGCAACGCGGGCGGCGGTCGCCGGCCGTCCCGCACCCGGGTCCAGAATGCCGATGATGCCAGGCTCCTCCGCCACCACGCAGTTGCCATGATGCACATGGAGGAAGGTCACACGGTCCATGCCCGTCCATGGGTTCGCCATTGCCCACACCAGCCACGTAGACGCGACCAGCGCCGCACCCGCCAAAGCCGGTGTCAGCGGCCTCGACCACAGTCTACCCACGCGGGCCCCCACCACTGCGCCCCAGGCTAACGTCATCAACCACAGACGGTAATCGCCGAATGACAGAACGGAAAGCGGCAGCGCCGCAACGCCATCTGCCAGCGAGAGCAGCATCCCGGCGGTGAGTTCGGTGAGGCGTCCACACCAGGCAGCGAGGCTCGTCCACAGGATCTCGGCCAGCGAAGTCGCCATCGCCGCAGCGATCAGCACAGTCGAGAGGAACGCAGCCGGGACGTTGGCAAGGAGGCTGTAGGTCGGCCACTGTCGGAACCACCACAGCAGGATGGGTAAGACCCCGAGCTGTGCGGACAAGGAGGTCAGCACCGATCCCGCGCACCATCGCAGGGGTCTCGGCCAACCGGCGATAGGTCGGAGCATCGGCGGCATAAAGACCAGAATGCCCAGGGTCGCGCCGAATGACAACTGAAAGCCGGGATCCCACATCCAGCGCGGCTGCGCGATCAGAAGAACAATGCCCGCCAAACCGATGCTGTTGATGCCTTCGGCCCGCCGGCCGAGGACGAGCGCCAGCAGAACCGTCGCGCTCATTATGCCCGCCCGCAGCACCGGTGCGTATGACCCCACAAGGAGGACATACCCTGACACCCCCAGCAGGGCGACGAGCGCAGGGTACCGGTGCCCTGGCAGCGCCACCGCGCCCAGTGCGTAGATGAGCGCGGCCACGATGCCAACGTGGAAGCCCGAAATGGAGAGGATGTGCACAATCCCCGCGTCGCGGAAACTCCCCATGGTATCCTGATCCAGCAGGTCTCGAATCCCGATCAGCATGGCCACCGCCAAGGCCCCCTTCTCTCCCCTTGCCCTGCCGGACAGGGTGGTCGCGACATGGTCGCGGGCGGTTTCCCGAGCCGACCGTTCACCGGCATACCGGAGAAGCTCCCCGACCTGGCGTACCCAGAGCCGGCCGATGATGCCTCGCTGCCGGAGCAGGGAACTCCAGTCGGTCTCACCCGGATTTGCCGGTGGAAGCAACGGACGCAATGATCCGGTCACCGCCAGGGTGTCACCCTGCTGGAGGCGCAGGCTCGTATCAGGAAAGAACGCGCGAACCGTAAGGCCGATCCGGCTATCGTCCAGATCGAGCAGTGCGAGATCGGTGGTCATATGCCGTTCCGTCAGCCGCGGGGGCGATGACGCGATGCCGCGAAGGGACACTTCCTGAGCCCGCACGCTTTGCCCCACCTGATCGACCATGCGGGAAGGGACTCCCAACGCGGCCCCCGCGGCAACCAAAGCCAGCGCCAATCCCTTGTCTACACGGGGCCACGGCAACAGAGGGAGAGCAAGCGCCGTCCCGGCGCTCAGCACGAGAATGAAGGGGGGAGAAGCGCGGGCGATGAGAAGGCCGAAAGCCAGGAGGATAAATGCCCGGAAAGCCGGCCGTCTCACGGACCGGTGCTCCGCACCCGCAGAGAAGGAGGCTTGGCTATCCCTCTCCGGTTCTTCGCCCACCACGAGGGTTGAATGAGCCTTTGGGCCGATCCACGAAGGATCGAGCAACTGAAGAGGCGATCGAACCTGCGATGGCCACGGCAGCCATGTGCAGAAGGGCGATTCCTTCGGGCACCCGCCCGAATCGGAGCGCGCAGAGGGCTCCGAGGCAGGCAAGCACGAATGCCGCAAGAACGAAGAGGCCGCGAACTCGCTTGAGAGTCGCGGCCACCTTCATTGCCAGCCCCCGGAGTCGCGTGCGTTACGCCTTGACCGACGGGCCCTGGAGCTCGGCCATCTTCATGAATGGCTTCAACAAATCAATGGGAATCGGGAACAAGGTCGTCGAGTTGTTCTCCGAGGCTATCTCTCGAAGGGTCTGCAGATACCGCAGTTGGAGCGCCGCGGGATGCTGGTCGATGATGTCGGCAGCCTGACCAAGTTTCTCGGCAGCCTGGAATTCACCCTCCGAGTTGATGATCTTGGCGCGCCGTTCCCGCTCGGCCTCGGCCTGCTTGGCCATGGCTCGCTGCATGTCGGCAGGAAGATCGACATGCTTGACCTCCACGTTGGCGACTTTCACTCCCCAGGGTTCGGCATGTCGATCGAGAATCTCCTGGAGTTGGCTATTGATCTTGTCCCGTGCCGACAGGAGTTCGTCCAGTTCGGCCTGGCCGAGCACGCTCCGAAGCGTGGTCTGAGCGAGCTGACTCGTGGCATAGAGATAGTCTTCGACCGCGACTATCGCCTTGGCCGGGTCGATCGCCCTGAAATAGACGACCGCGTTCACCTTCACAGAGACGTTGTCACGCGTGATCACATCTTGCGGTGGGACATCAAGCACGACAGTTCTGAGACTCACCTTGACCATCTTGTCAACGATGGGGATGAGGAGGATGAGTCCCGGGCCCCTGACTCCAACCATTCTCCCCAAACGGAATATGACGCCGCGCTCATACTCCCGAAGGACACGCACGGAATTCCCAAAGATGAAAAGCGCAAGCAGGACGATGACGGTCATACTGTAAGGCATCGGCAAAACCTCCATTTCAGCAACGTACCATGATGGCCCCAATTGGAGACAGGCACACCTTCGGGTCAGAAGCCGGATCGTCGAACCAGAAGCCTCATCCCTTCGACCTCCTTCACGATGATCTTGGCACCTGCTTCTATGGGCTCATCAGCCCCGGCAAACCAGAGCTCGCCGGCCAGGAAGACCTTGCCTTCCGGCGAAAGCGGCTCGATCACCTTGCCCACCATGCCCACGAGCCCTTCGGCCCCCGTGACTGGCCGTCTTCGCTGCGCCCGGATGCCCGCGCCTACCGCGAAGAGAAAGAAGCCCGCTGTGACCGCCACCGCAGGAATAATCACCGAAAGCGACACGCGATACACCTCCTCTGCACTGTCGAACAGCATGAGACTTCCTAATACGAGGGCCACGATCCCGCCGAGCGTCAGCAGGCCGTGGCTGGTGATCTTCACCTCGGCGAGGAAGAGGAGCATTCCGAATCCGATGAGGAGAACTCCCACGTAGTTCACCGGCATCATCTGCATCGCGAAGAGCCCAACGAGGAGGAGAATGCCGCCCACGACTCCCGGGAGAATGCTCCCCGGATTGGAGAGCTCGAAGTAGAGGCCATAGAATCCGAGGATCATGAAGATGTAGGCGAGGTTCGGGTTGGCGAGCTGGTGCAGCAGCCGGTACCGAAGACTCATGGGTATCTCTTTCACGATGGCGTCCCTGGTGGCCAGCAGGCGCGTCGTGTCACCCAGCGCCACCGTGCGACCGTCCAGGAGGGTCAGAAGGCTGCCCCGGTCCCTTGCCACGAGGTCAATCACCCCCAGGGCCAGGGCCTCCTCGGCGGTCGCGGATACGCTTTCGCGCACCGAGTTCTCATACCACGCGGCGTTTCGGCCCCGCTGCGACGCAAGGCCCCGGATCTGAGCGGCCGCGTCGTTCTCAGCCTTGCCGGACATGACGCTGTCCATGGCGCCGCCGATGCCGACGGGGTGCGCCGCGCCCAGGTGGGTTCCAGGGGACATTGCCACGACGTGAGAGGCCGCGCAGATGAACGCCCCTGCGCTGGCTGCCCTTGCTCCCGCAGGAGTGACATGCACCACCACGGGGACCCGCGCGTTCAATATGGCTCCCGTGATGACCCGCATGGACTCCAT
This sequence comes from Candidatus Eiseniibacteriota bacterium, assembly GCA_025453925.1. Classification (GTDB taxonomy): domain Bacteria; phylum JAFGKV01; class JAFGKV01; order JAFGKV01; family JAFGKV01; genus JAFGKV01. The sequence goes on from JALOPK010000149.1 coordinate 6,052, forward strand.
CAGACCGCCGGGCGTATCCAGCTCCAGCACCAGCAGCTCGGCCGGCGCGGCTTCCGCTCTTTCGATGGATGCGGTGACATACCGGGCCGTGGCCGGATCTATGGCGCCGTCCACCCGAGCAACAAGAACGGTCGCGGCATGGGACGCCGCGCACATCACCATCAGCACACACCCGCTCCGCCACGCTCTCATGATCAGAAGACCTTCCGTCCCCCCCCAACAATCCCGTTGAGGGCCTCCTTGAAGTAGTCGGTTGTGCTCACGACGTCCTCGGGGAGAGATTCACGGTATCGCCCGTACGCTTCGAGCACCACCACCCCCAAGCGCGCCGGGAGGTTTCCCTCCTGGAGCCCCTTCTGGATCTGCTCCTCGTTGCTCAGAGCAACCTCCAGCGCCAGCCACCGGGCCAACAACCGGGCACCCTGGTGGATAAGGTCTTCAGCCATTCCTGCTCCCCATGGTTTCCACGAAACTCGTGTCAAAATGCCCGCTGCGGAATCGTTCATCGACCAGAACCTTCAGGTGGAAAGGTATGGTCGTCTTCACTCCCTCTATCACCATCTCGTCGAGGGTGCGTATCATTCGCGCAATCGCTTCGTCCCGATCCACCCCATACGTGATCACCTTGGCCAGCAGGCTATCGTAGTTGGGGGACACCGTGTACCCCGCATAGAGATGGGTGTCGATGCGGACGCCCGGGCCGCCCGGTTGATGAAAGGCCTCGATGTTCCCCGGGCAGGGGGCGAAGTTGTTGTCGGGGTCTTCGGCGTTGACCCTGCACTCGAGAGCGTGGCCCTGCATGCGAACCTCGTGCTGACGCATGGGCAGGCCCTCCCCGGCGGCAAGACGGATCTGCATCTTCACCAGGTCAAGACCGCAGGCCAGTTCCGTGACCGGATGCTCCACCTGAATGCGCGTGTTCATCTCTATGAAGAAGTAGTTGCCGCTGTGATCCAGCAGGAACTCCATGGTGCCCAGCCCGAGGTAGTTCACTGCCCGAGCGCCCTTGACCGCAACGGCGCCCATCTCCGCCCTGAGTTCGGGGGTCATTGCCATCGAGGGGGATTCCTCGAGGAGCTTCTGGTGGCGGCGTTGAATGGAACACTCCCGTTCGCCGAAGTGGATGCAGTCAATGCCATCGCCCGCGACCTGGAATTCGATGTGGCGCGGTTGGCTGATGTAGTGCTCCAGGTACAGCCGCCCGTCGCCGAATGCCAGTTCCGCCTCACGATTCGCCGCACTGAAGGCCCGTTCGAGATCCGCCTCCCGCTCGACCATTCGCATACCTCGGCCGCCGCCGCCTGCGACGGCCTTGATGAGGATAGGGTAGCCCACGTTTTGAGCGATTTCGCACGCCTGTGGAATCTCACTGACCGGCCCGGGACTGCCGGGGATCACCGGCACCCCGGCGGCCCGCATGGTCTCCCGGGCAAGAGCCTTGTCTCCCATAACCCTCATTGTCTCGGCCGTGGGGCCTATGAGCGTGAGGTGACAGGAGGCGAGCACCTCAGCAAACTCGGGGTTCTCCGCCAGGAACCCATATCCGGGATGCACCGCGTCGACATTGGCGATCTCCGCGGCGCTCACGATCCTGGGTATGTTGAGATAGCTCTCCGCGCTGGCCGCGGCGCCGATGCACAAAGCCTCGTCGGCGAACCGCACCGCCAGGCTGTCGGCGTCGGCCTGGGAGTAGACGACGACGGTCTCGATGCCGAGTTCGCGGCATGCCCGAAGGATGCGAAGCGCGATCTCACCACGGTTGGCGATAAGGATCTTCTTGAACATCGCGCCGGTCAGATGCGCCCGTCGAGCTCGAACAGCACCTGTCCGAACTCCACGG
>JALOPK010000150.1 GCA_025453925.1 Candidatus Eiseniibacteriota bacterium
GAAGGCGGTTCCCTGATTCTGTCGGGCGAGAACTACCTGTCCAACTACGGCGGTGACTCGTTCACCACCACGTACCTCCACATCGCCTCGTACACTGCGGGCATTTCGGGCACGACGGTGATCGGCGAAGCGGGTGATCCGGTGGGCGGGGGCGTGGCGGTGACGCTGTCGTATCCTTCGGGGCTGGCGGAGTATCCCGACCAGGTGAATCCGGATGCGTCCGCTGCGGTGATGTTCCGGATGCAGGGGACGAACGTACCGGTGGCGATCCACTATGCGGGATCACGGGCCTACAAGACGATGTTCTACGGGGTGCCGCTGGAAGCCTTCCCGGTGACGGGCACGGAGCCGAACAGCATTCAGGCGGTGCTTTCGCGGTCGCTGCAGTGGGCGGGAGGCGGGGATGTCCTTGCGCCCAGCATGCCGGCGAACGTGGGGATGGCGGGAGACGGGACGCTGTCGTGGACGGCATCCACGGACAATGTGGGCGTTGACCACTACGCGGTGTACCGGCACACGAGCGCCTTCTACAATGTGGGCGGGATGACGCCGCACATGACGACGGCGGGGACGAGCGTGTCGGTGCCGGAGGGCATGGGGAATCCGGATCTGAACTACTTCTACCGGATTACCGCGGTAGATGGCGCGGGCAACGAGTCGGGCGCCTCGGCCCCACGGAACGGGGAGCGGGCATGCCCGCTCCCCGTCTTCATTGAGTAAAACCCGGCACTTCCACCGTTTCAGGTACGTGACTCCCGAAGCGGCGCGCCAGGTTCCGCCGGGCATCCTCACCTCAGCCCGTAGCGAAGGTCGGGGCTTTGGGGGCAGGCGTCTTCAGGACGACAGCGCGGGCAGGATCAGTTCCCTGGCGAACTGCGCGAACGTGGTAGGACCACGCATGTCGGGCTGGGGCGGGAGACCCCGGGTGATGAACCCACTCTCGAACGACTGGTACAGCTCGACGTACTGGCGTGCCATGTCCTCCCCGATGCCCATCTTGACCAAGGACTCGCGGGCCTGCTCAGGAGTGACCGGCACATGTTTCACGGGGCGGCCGATCAGGCTCGACACGGTGCTGGCCATCTCGTCGAACGACAGCTCCTGAGGCCCGAACACCGTCATCACCCGCTGTCCCGTCCAACTCCCGTCGAGGATGACCCTGGCGGCAGCGTCCGCGATGTCCCGGGTGGCGACGGTGGGGATTCGGGCAGATCCTGCGACCGGCAGGAACGCGGACGAGGCCGTCCTGATGGTGCCCACGGAGCCAAGGTAGTTCTCCATGAATGCACCCGGCCGGAGGTGGGTGACGTTCGGCGCGGCTGCGTTGATGGCCTGCTCGACATCGTGCAGGCCGTTGACCGGCCCGCAGCTGTGACCATGCTGCGCTCCCACGCTGGAGAGGTTCACGACCCGAGGAACTCCGCTGACCTCGATCGCTTCCGCGGCGATGGCGCCCAGCCGACGCTGATACCCACGGAAATCGTCACTACTTGAGTTGGGCGGCGTCAGCCAGAACACTGCCGACATCCCCTTCATCACGTCCGTCACGAAGCCCTGATCTGCCAGGCTGCCCTGGGCAACCGCCGCGCCGCGCTCCTTGAATGCCGCCACTTTCTGAGGGTTGCGTGCGATGAGCGTGACATTCGCGCCGGCATCAAGGAGCCGGGAGGTGAGCTTGGATCCTATGTTTCCTGAGGAAGCGGTAACGAGTATGCGCATGATATCCTCCAGTTTCGGTATCGATACCCCCTGCCCACTCATTCACTATGAGACACCTCTGCTTCCGGGTGCAAGGACGGTGCCGCTGCCGACGAGCATTCCTGCCCGCGGGAGCCTGGGTGCTCCTAAGGATGCACCGACTTGACGCCGACACCGGGATGACACGGAGCGACGGCGATGCGGGCGATACAGACCCCGCTGCTTTCGGATTTCCCAAACGCGAGGACGGCGCAGGAACGGCGGCATGCTTGACCGCCTTCGGATCGGAGCGGATGTTGTGGCCCTGATCAGGAGGGTTCCACCCACCGGACTGCCCCCGCGGCCTTCACTCGGAGTAGCGAATGATAGAAGTCGGCCCGTCGCGGAAACTGGAGAAGGTCTTTCTGGCAGGCCTGTACGGTTCGGACACGTCGGCATGGGAGATCGAGCAGTCCATGGAGGAGCTGGCAAGCCTGGCGCGCGCCGCAGGAGCCACGGTCGCCGGCTCGGAGGTGCAGAAGCGGCCGGCGCCTGACCCCGGTTCATTCTTCGGCCGGGGGAAGGTCGAGCAACTTGCCGCACGCGCCCAAGAGGCCGGCGCGCTCGCGCTGGTGGTGGATCAGGATCTCACCCCGGCGCAGATCCGCAATCTCGAGGAATCCCTCGGCATCAAGGTGATCGACCGCACCGAGGTGATTCTGGACATCTTCGCCGCTCGGGCGCACACCCGGGAGGCCAAGCTTCAAGTGGAACTGGCGCAGTACGAGTACCTCCTCCCACGGCTGACCCGCATGTGGTCGCATCTCTCCAGGACCGGCGGAGGGATCGGTACCCGCGGACCGGGGGAGACCCAGTTGGAGACAGACCGGCGAACTGTCCGAACCCGGATAAGCGCCCTCAAGCGCCAGTTGCTGTCGGTCGAGCGGCACCGGCATCTCATCAGGGAGCGCCGGCGGTCCTCGTTCCGCGTGTCCCTCGTGGGGTACACCAATGCCGGCAAGTCAACGATCATGAACCGGCTGACCCGGAGCGCGCTGCCGGCCGCCGATCAGCCGTTCATGACGCTGGACCCGACTACCCGCCGTCTCCATCTCGGGCCGGGGCTCGCCGCCTTGCTCACCGACACGGTCGGATTCGTGGACCGGCTTCCGCATCATCTGGTGGCCGCGTTTCACTCCACTCTGGAGGAAGTCGCCGAGGCGGATCTCCTGCTGGTGATCGTGGACGCCGCTGCCCCCGGCGTCGATCGCCGCGTCAATGTGGTGACCGCCACGCTGGAGGAGATCGGCGCTGCCCATGTGGATCGCATCACCGTGCTGAACAAGATAGACAGGGTGCGGGAGGGTATCCGCCCGCTCGAAGAGCGTTACGGCCCGAACGCCCTGGCGGTCTCGGCGCGCACAGGGACGGGGATTCCCGCTCTGGTCGATCTGGTGAGAGCCAGGGCCGCTTCCATGGCGCAACCCGCCGCGTCCCCGCCCACGGCCGCGGTATGAGCACGACCATCGGGTTCGGCGTGCTGGTGGCGGCCACGGTACTGATGGGATGGCTTGCGGAAGAGGTGTTGCCGCGGCGGCCCACCGGGGGCCTCAAGGGGTTGATCACACTGGGCCTCGTCAGCGGCTTCTCGCTCGGCTGGTTTTTCGAGGCGCTGCACATCGGTCGCGGCCCCTCTCCCGGCGGCATCAACCTTGTCGCCGGCCTGGTGGGGTCGATGGTCTCGATTCTGGCCGCATCATTGGCGGTGGCGTTGAGAGCGCCACGAGGCCAGGCATGAGCGAGCCATGCCGCTCCCCGCGCAGCTCCGCCGCGACACGGGCGCGGTCGCCGGCGGGCCATGGCCTCGCACTCCGCGGAGGTTTGACATGAGGCTTCTTCTGCTGTCTGTGCTTCTGGTCCGCGTCGCGCTCGCCTCGTCTGCCGCTCCCGAGGCAGAGTGTCTCGCGAGCCTTCTCGAGCCGGTGGCCATCGTGACCGACGACTCGGGCGACGTGGTGATGTACTACGGCGACGATGGTGGTCGGCTTCATCGACTGGAAGGCACCCCCGGGGCGCTCCGAGAGACGAAACAGGTCGGGGTGCCCTCGTCGGTCCGCGCCATTGGCGCCGCCGATCTCGACGGCCGGGGCGCAATCGAGGTCGTGGTCGTGACGGACGATGGCCAGCTCTCCATCTACGACGGCCTGTCGCTGGGCGCGGTCTGGCGCAGCTCCGACGACCGCTATTCGAGGCCCTTGGCCATGGCAGTCGCCAATGTGGATCAGGACCCGCCCCTGGAGATTCTCCTGCTCGCCGATGAGCGCCTGGTCATCTATGACGGCTCCACTCACTTCAAGGAGTGGACGAGTCCCGAGGTGATCACCGCCACGGATCTCCTCGTGGCGGATGTTGACGGGGACGGTGAAGTTGAGATCGTGCTCAGTTCCGGCGTCGTGCTGAGCACGGTGTTCTTTCAGACCGAGTGGGATGCGGGCGAGCCGTTCGGCCGCGAGCTGTTCCTGCTGGACATGGAAGGCGACTCGACCCCCGAGATCGTCGCCCGCGGCGAGACCGGCACGCTCCGCATCTTCAGCGTGAAGGACAGACGGGAGATCTGGTAGTCCTCGCTGCGCGAGGAGTTCACCGTTCACGGTCGGCGGTTCCCCGGCCGTGAGACCTGCCCTGTCGAATCCGCTACGATTCGGCTCCTTCTTGACTCTTGAGGCGCACTCCGTGTTCCGGATTCAGTACTCGGGAGGCCGCCGCTCCTCGACGCCGCGCGCGGACGCGATCCATCCCATGCTGACCCTGCCTCCGGCCGCGGATATCGCCAGCCGCGCGATCTCGTCGACCACGGCCTCCATGTCGCGAGGCGCCATCACCTCCAGACTCCCGTAGGCACAGAAGACCACCCGTGTGGTCTCCTCGGTCACGTGGGCGACGAGGGAGTCCTTCACGGGGCTGGCGACCGGCATATCCGTCATCCCGCAGAGGATCAGGAGACCCTCCAAATCCAGTTCCTGGCCCGACCGGTTGAACACATAGCGCTCACCGGGCCGGCCCTCGCGGACCGCGACGCCCCCCCCTAGCACTCCGGCATCGATCGCCGATGCGGGAATGCGGAAACCGAGGGAGACGACGTTGTTGACGTCGACGAGGTTGGAGATGCTTGGTACCCCGCCGCTGACGCGGGCGAGAAACTCATGGGCGGGTCGATTGCGGCCCGTCGGCCGGAATCCGCCGGAACGCAACATGGCGCGCACCGCCCCGTCCCAACGTTCCGGTTCCAGGCGGGCCTCGGCGGGTGCGACCAACCGGGCCCGCAGCCACGGCGGCGACGGGCCGACGGCCACGTCCTCGATAACCACGATGCCGAGTAGCGCATGGGCATTGCCTGAACGCCACGAGAGTCCCCGCACCATGAGCATCCTCTCCTTTCTGGCTTGACCGGCAGCCGCGCGGTCACATAGTTCGCCACTCGTCCGCGACGGCCAGAGCCCCGCGCTTTGTCCGCCTGTCCCGTTTCCCGTCACCATGGGGGTTCCCACCCAGATGGAACACATTACTTCCACCAACTTCAACGGAAAAGTCCTGGAGAATGAGATCCCCGTGCTGCTCGATTTCGGTGCGGCGTGGTGCGGCCCCTGCAAGACTCTGGAACCGCAGATCGAGCAGATCGCAAAGGACTATGCCGGTCAGCTTCTCGTTGGTCACGTCGACGTGGGTGAGCAGCCCGACATCGCGGCACGCTATGGCGTGCTCGGCGTCCCGACCCTGCTGTTCATGTACAAGGGCCGCGTCGTCCAGCAGCTCTCCGGCGTCCCCTCCAAGGCCAAAATCGTCTCCGCGATCGAAGGGCTTCTCGCCGAGGCGGACACCGAGTGATCAGGTCCGGCACTCTTCTTCTTCTCCTCCTGCTTGGCACTGCCGGGGCCCAAGCCCCGCAGGCCGCGGGCCAGGAATCGGTGCTGGTATCGGCGGTCATCTCACCCCCGGAAGTCGCCGCCGGCGCGGAGGTGATGCTTGCGGTCAGGGCCACCATCCCCGCGGGTTTCCATGTCTACGGAATTGCCCCGCCTGAGCTCTCGAGCATCCCGACATCCATCGCTCTGGAGGATTCGTCTTCGTTCATTCCCTCGGGCGCCCTCCGGGAACCGCGGCCGGCGACGCACTACGACGAGGTCTTCGAGGTGGATGTGCCCTGGCACAGCGGCACGCCCGAGTTCACCCTCCCCATCCGCCTCTCGCCATCCCTGGCGCCGGGTGTCCATGCCGTACGGGGTCTGTTCGGCTACCAGTTGTGCGACGAGAAGTCCTGCCGGATCCCCACCGAGGCGCCTTTCGCCGCTGAAGTCACTGTGACCGGAACCGTTGTGGCGCAGGGCACTGCCCCACCACCTCCCATTATCCCCGCGGTCACCCTCGACCTCTCCGCAGCGGATGAGGCCCCGGCAGTCGCCGCGGAAGGCGGCGTGAAGGTGCTCGCCACGTTCGTCGGGTACGACCCGTCCGAAGAGCGGTTCCTGGCCTTCCTCCGCTCGCGACAAGGCGCCGTGGCGGCCGACACGCGCGGGGGCATTCTCCCCTTCGTGGGCGGCGCGATCCTGGCGGGTTTACTGTCGATCCTGACCCCCTGCGTCTTTCCCATGATTCCCATCACCATCAGCTTCTTCAGCCGCATGGCCTCAGGCCTCAGGCGCGAGTCGGTGCTCCTGGCCGGCACCTACTCCATCGGGATCATCGTGGCCTACACCGCCATCGGCCTTCTCGTCTCGATACTCCTGGGAGCCGGGGGCGTGCAGAACATCGCGTCAAGCCCGGTCATGAACCTGGTGCTCGCCGGAGTGCTCATGTTCTTCACGCTGAATCTCCTGGGGATGTTCGAGATCCGCGTGTCGTCGGGCGGAATGAGCGGGGCGCAGCGGCAGGGCAGGGCAGGCCGCGTGCTCACCGTCCTCCTCATGGCCTTGGGGTTCACGCTGGCTTCCTTCACCTGCACCGCGGGGTTCGTCGGCGCTTTGCTGGTCGCGGCCTCCCAGGGCGAGGTCTCCTGGCCCTTGATCGGGATGCTCGCGTACAGCACCGCATTCGCGTTCCCGTTCTTCCTCCTGGCTCTGTTCCCCGGCTGGCTGGCATCGTTGCCCCAGGCCGGAGGATGGATGAACCGGATCAAGGTGGCCATGGGGTTCCTGATCTTCGCAGCGACATTCAAGTTCCTCTCCAATGCGGACGCCGTCCTGCAGTGGGGTCTTCTGAGCCGCACGGCGGTGCTCACGATATGGGTCATCACTTTCCTGTTTCTCGGCCTCTATCTCATGGGCAAGCTCCGTCTGCCCCATGATGAGGCGGAGGCCGGGGCGGTGAGCGTGCCGAGGATGTTTCTCTCCCTGGCCGCATTCGCGCTGGCATTGCACCTGGCATTCGGCCTCGCGGGCAAGCCGGTATGGGGGGCCCTTGACGGCCTGCTCCCGCCCGCGGAATCGGCCGCATCGGAGGAATGGTCCGAGGATTACGACGCCGCCCTGGTTCAGGCGCGGCGCGAAGGAAAGCCCGTGTTCGTGGACTTTTCGGGCTACACCTGCACCAACTGCAAGCTCATGGAGCACAAGATCTTCACGCTCCCGGCAGTGCAGAGGGAGTTCGAGAAGTTCGTGCGCGTTCGCCTCTTCACCGACGGCGGACCCCAGAAGAAGCGCAACCAGCATCTTGCCCAGGAACTGGGCGGCACCCTTGCGCTTCCGCTCTACGTCGTGCTGGAGCCGTCTCGGTAGGGCGGCACGGTCGCCTGGCGAGAGGAACGGCCCCCGGGCAACACCCGGGGGCCGTTCCTCTCGGCCATCGCGCATGCGCGCAGCGAGATTGGAAACGCCATGGGCATATAGGACACGTCCTATATGGGACATGTCCTATATGAGTTCAACGCGGGAGACTCCGTCATCCCCTTGAGATCGCTCAGGCCGGGGAAATCCCCGGCCCGATTCGCCATGCCCAGGATCTCCGTCGATGGATGAGGGGAATCAGAGCGGCTTCACCGGCATGCAGATGTCGACGATGTGCTTCCCCTCGGGATGGGTCTTGGGGTCGTTCAGGAATAGCTCGTAGCAGAGCCGGTCGTCGGGCTGATACCCGCTTTCGGGGAGCCACCCTCCCATGAGCGCATTCCAGGCCTCTCCATACTCCTTGCCACCCAAAAGCTCGAAGTGCCCTACGGCGAACTTCCCGCCGGGGACGGTCATCTTGCCGATTTCCCCGTCCACAACGGTATCAGCCGGAACGGTGAGACACACGCTCACCCTGAGCTTGTCCTGGGGCGTGACCTCCGGATCATCATGGTAGACGGACATGAATCGGGTCGCGGGCATCTGGATGAGGCCGCGGGGCCCCGCCCAGCGGCAGAGCTGGGTGAAGAGTCGTTCGAACAGCGCGCTGTCGCCTGCGTAAGGCCCCATGTGGCGTACGTAGGCCACGGTGAACTCGGGCATCTCTTTGACTTCCACGCTGACAGACTTCGTGTCGTTCATTTGTACCCTCCAGGTTAGGTTGAAGTCGTCAACCACAAGGTACCTGGAACGGGTGCCCAAGTCTTTCCACTCGTTGCCATTCGATTGTCTGTCCTTGCGTTCCGCTGTGCCGATCTTGCGGTGGTCAAGATGTCCTCCTGCCC
>JALOPK010000151.1 GCA_025453925.1 Candidatus Eiseniibacteriota bacterium
CAACGAGACAACGTTCCACCCGTTCCTCTGTGTGAAGACCATCGTCGAACTCGACCCGGACGAAGTACACGCCGTTTGCCACGCGATGCCCGTCGCCGTCACGGCCGTCCCAGGTCGCCCACGGGAAGAACCAGCCGGGATCCACCGAGCGCCAGCCGTGAACGGTGGCCACGACACGCCCCTGGAAATCGTGGACGCGAATACGCATGGTACCTGCCGTCGTGGAGCGATACCCTATGCGCACGGCTTCGTGGAACGGATCGAACGGGCTTGGACACACCAGGAGACTGTCGATTCCCCCTGTCCTGAAGACCGCAATGCTCACCTCCCGTGTCAGGGCCTCCATGCCGGCTCGGACCGAGATCACCAGGGTGTGAATCCCCTCGTTATCCGATGTGGAAGGGTCATCGGCCGCGATCGCCCAGGGCCAACGCGCCACGAAACGGCTCCTCGCCGGACCCGGGAAGCTCACGAGACGCTCGCCCAGCTCATCCACCAGTCCATCGGAATCATTATCGGTCCCATCGTCCTCAGGCAACAAGCACCCCCTGATCCCATCTATCGTCACCAACCACGCGGCATCATCGAGGAGTGCGCCGTCGACGATGGCCTCCACCAGTGGGGGATTGAGCGTCGCTGCGGGTTCCGGGCCCGAAGGATGCACCACTTCCAGCTGAAGCCCCTGGGCAGCGGTTGCTGCGGCGAGAAGCGCAACGGTGAGAGTGGACCTCGGACCTTGCATGATTCAGCCCCTTGGGAAGGCGTCGGCGAAACCGCTCTATGGCGGCGAATTGTTGACAAGGAAACCCTTGCCACTGGGGAGGGTCAAGTACTCCTTGGCGATCGGAGCAACTGATGGGAGTCTGCCGTGCCCCTGGTGCCCCGCATCGCGCGTGACGCACGGGGACGCCACGAGCTGGCGAGTAATCAGGATCGCGCGGTGCGCGGATGGCAAGTGCGCGGTGTGCTATCGCACCGGCCCGGCATCGAGTCCGCTCGAACGACGGCAACGGTCTCTCATTGCCCTGTGGGGTTCCGAGCGCTGAGCCGGAGGAGTCGTGAAAGCCTACTGCAACCCCAAGCCGACAGTCGACGTGATCATCGAGGTTCCTGGTGGCATCGTGCTCATCCGCCGGAGGAATCCCCCGTTCGGCTGGGCGCTTCCTGGAGGGTTCGTGGACTGCGGCGAGACACTGGAGCACGCGGCCATTCGAGAGGCCAGGGAGGAGACGGGTCTGTCCATCGACCTCGTCAGGCAACTCTATACCTATTCCGACCCGGGCCGTGATCCGCGTCACCACACCATCAGCACGGTGTTTGTGGCCCATGCGTCGGGCCGCCCGGTCGCTGCGTCCGACGCGGTTGACGCAGCGGCATTCCAGCCGCCGTGGCCATCACCCATGGCCTTCGATCACGCCGAGATCCTCGCCGACTACCTCATTGCGCGGAGGGACCCCCTCTACAGTCCTCTACGGCGGATCGTTCACGGTCCTTGACCTCCTTCCACGCCTCCTCCATGTCGCTCAAACGCGCCACGCTGAGTCGTGTTCCCCGTTCCGCGAGGAGCCCTTCCATCTTGGCGAATCTGCCCGAGAAGCGGGTGACCGCTCCGTGGAGCGCCTCTTCCGCCACCAGGTTGAGGTGGCGACCATATGCAACAAGCGCGAACAGCAGGTCGCCAAGTTCTGCAGCCGTTTCATCCAGATCATCGCGCTCGACAGCCTCTTCCAACTCCCGCAGTTCTTCGAGAACCTTGGCCCACCTCGCTGCTGCAGTCGGCCAGTCAAACCCGACCTCGGCGGCGCGCTGCTGACACCTCCAGGCCCGGAGAAGAGCGGGCAGCGACCGGGGAACTCCTTCCATGATGGAGGTCCGCCCCTGCTCACGAAGTTTGCGCGTCTCCCATGTCGCGGCCGGTTCCGGTTCTTGGCCGTCAAGAAGATGGGCGTGCCGGGCACTGATCTTGGCGACGATCTGGGCAATGACGTCGTCCAGGCAAAACGCCCCGCGCTCCCTGGCCAGTTCCGCCTGGAAAACAATGTGAAGGAGAATATCCCCCAATTCCTCGCGGATGCTCTGGTCGTCTTCATGAGTGATGGCGTCAACCAACTCGTACGCCTCTTCCAGAAGGAATGGTGCGAGAGACCTGCTTGTCTGAGCCCGATCCCAGGGGCATCCCTCGGGGCCTCGGAGTCTGCGGATGAGGGTCATGAGTCTTTCCATGCCGTCAACATTGCGGCATCGGGCTCCGCCCGCAACCCTTGACGACGGGGACGGGTAGACCTACAATAGGCTACCTGGAGCTAACTGCCTGGGGATCACTTCTATACTCGGAGTGTGCAATGTTGAAGATCTCCCGTCGTGACGTGGATCATGTCGTGGTCTTGACTCTGAAGGGGAAGCTCATCGGCGGTCCCGAGGCGATCGAGTTCAGGGAGACCGTGAAGGGCTTGATTGCGGAGGGAAAGACGAAGGTTCTTGCCGATTTGGGTGGAGTGACGTGGATCGACTCCACTGGGCTCGGAACCCTGATCTCCGCGTACACGTCGTTGAAAACAAGCACTGGCGAACTCAAACTGTGCCATTTGACCAAGAAGATTCACAGCCTTCTGGTCATCACGCAACTCATCACGGTGCTCGAAGACTATGATGACGAGCAACAGGCGATAGCGAGTTTCGGGAACTGATCGCCAGAGGCGGAGCCACAGCGAATACAGCGAATCAGAAGGTGAAGTCTGTGGTCGGGAGGACCGAACTCAGAACCGCCGCATTGTCTGTGGCAGGTCTTGCGGTAGCGATTGGCTGTGCCTTCGTCTGGTTCCCGCGGGCATCGACCTTGTGGGGGATCGGGCCGGATGGCATCCGCTCCCGGGCGGTCTCGGTGATGAAGACGCTCGACGCGCGGACATCCCCTCTGCCCAAACCCGCCCTGCGCGGCAACCCCACGATTCCTCTCTGGGTGTCGTCACGGACGTCTGGCGGGAGGTCAACGACTCTCGCGCTCAGTCCCGCGGGTGACATGGTCTACGTGCGCCAACAGCCGTCGCCGATCTCCTTCCCCGTGCCGAGGGAAGGTCTGCAGGGATGGCTTCAATCTCTGGGCGCGACGCTGCCGATCGAGGTAGGGCGCGTGAATCCGGGACTCGGTGATTCGGGAGTCATCGGGGTCCTCGAACGCCACGACGGCACCGCGCTCGGGGTGGTGCTGCCCGAGATCGCCGCCGCGGGTCCGCTGGAGATCGGAGGCGGGAGGCCGCTTCCGGACCTTTCTCCCCCGTTCCGCATACCGGGGATCCCCGCGCTCCTGTTGGCCGTCTGCGTGGTGGGTCTCTCGGCGCCGGCGCTGTGGAGGACGGTCGCCGAAGGGCGAGCACGCCCCGATCGGGCTGCCGTCGTGGGGGCGCTCACGCTGGGTGCCGCTCTGGTTGGCTACCTCGCCTTGATGCTCGCTCAGGGTGTTTCCGGTGAGCGATCGGTCACGGCGGTCGGAATGGCGGCTGCCATGGCATTGACGGTGGTGGCCGGGCTCATGCTGTCCGCCAGTGCGCCATCATCGAAAGGGGGGGCATCCCGCGGCGAGGTGCGCGCAGGATGGCTGCTGAGCGGCGCTGCAGTTGGGCTGGCCTCCCTGATCCTCGTCCTCCCGGCGGCCACCCTGCAGGCAGTCTCCTGCTCGGCCGCCCCCGGATACCTTGCCGTTTCCTCGGCGCTGCTGGCGGTAGCCTTTGGCTTATTCATCGAAATCGGTGTGCGGCCCACCATCGAGATCGCCCTCACACCCGCTCGTCTGCCGGTCAGCCTCGCGCTCGTCGGAGCGGCAGGGGGCCTGTCTCTCGCGCCTGCGATGGCGGGCCCGTGGTGGTGGTCCCTCCTTTGGTCGATCGCCGCCACCGTCGGTTCGGGTATCGTGGCGAGGCACGTGGGGCGCTGGGCGGCCGCAATGATCCTCGCCATGTACTACGCGGCGGCAGTCACCCTCCCCGCCTTCGCCACGTCGGTCGCGGGCGTCATGGCTGGGCTGGCAGGCCTCGCAGTGGTCTACATTGTGGTCCCGGCGCTGCTGGTGCAGCGCGTCGAATCGTGGTGGCCAACATCCGCGCCACAGGTCCCCTCCTATGTGCGGGAGATACGCGACGCCGCACAACGAGGATGTGTCCAGGAGTTGGCGGGAGTTCTCCAGTCATCGCTGTGCGTCACGACCCCGGCCCTCGAAAGAGGCATCGAGGTAGGGTGCGTCGTCAAACGAGCGCAGCCTCCGGCCTCGGACGTGTGTCGCATCATCGGCATCACCCGTGACCGATTGGGGGTTGTTCTCGGTGATGTCCCGGGCGAGGGCGTCCAGGGGTCGATCCAGGCATCGGTCGTGAGCACTGCGGTGGTCGGTGCTCTAGGCGACGTCAAGAACCTGGCGGCTCTTCCGGGAGAGGTGGAGCGGGTGCTCGGTTCAATGTGGAGTGGTGCGGGAGAAACGGTCGCCGTGAGTGTCGGCATTCTTGATCGCCGATCCAAGAGCTTCGCCTTCCTCAACGCCGGGCACCAACCCGCCCTCCTCTTCCGTTCCCTCGTCGGAAGATTCGAGCGCGTTTTCCCCGCCGGCGACCCGCTGCGAACGGTTCCGCAGGAGGCCAAACGAATCCACGAGGTGTCCACCCTGCAATTGGTGACCAAGGACCTTCTCATCTTTCACTCCGATGGGCTCCTGCGCGTGCCGACACAGGGGGGGCAGCACTTCGGGCCGGATGAACTGGAGAGGCTGGTCCTGGGGAATCCGGCTGCATCCTGCGACGAACTGGCACAGTCTCTCGATTCTCAAATCGATGCGTTGCTCGGTGGGTCGAGCCCCGATGACGATGTCGTGGTGTTGTTCTTGAGAGGGAAATGAACGCCGAATCCTTCATAAGGACGATTAGTCTGGAACTCCCCAGTGATGTCAGATTCCTGGAGCTCGCCCACTGTCTCGGCAAGGAGATCCCTCAAGCGCTGGGTGTACCTGAGTCGGAAGCGGAGGCAATTGGGAATGCGGTGCTGGAGGCGGTGGGAAACGCCATGCGTCACGGCAATCGCCTGGATCCATCTTTGCCCGTCGCGCTCCGCTTCGAGGTGGACAGCGGGACCTTCCAAGTGAGCATTGGGGACAGAGGGGTCGGGTTCGACCCCGACGCTCTGGCCGATCCGACAACCGGTGAGAACCTCATGAAGTCGTGCGGGAGGGGCCTCTTCCTGATGCGCGCGTTCGTGGATACGGTCCAGGTCTGCCCCCGGGAGGGCGGCGGCACGACCGTCACACTCCGCAAGTCGTTCGGGCCGTAGCCGCCGGTGGGCGACCTCGCCACAGGGCCGAGACCTCACCGTACCGCAGAATCCCTGGCAGACAAGGGCGCCTACAACGTCCTGAACACTCTCCTGGTTGTCGCCAGGTCTCTCATACTCTCGATCCTGGTAGCTCGGGCGCTGGGCCCTTCCCTCCAGGGCCTCTACTCGATCCTCCTCTATGTGACGCAGGTCGGCGTCCAGGTCGTCAGCCTGGGCTTCCCGAGCACCTTGGTTCGTTTCGTCGCCCGCAGGAATTCCGAGGGCGACAAAGCCGGCGCACGCGCGGTAGTGGCCAGTATCGTTCGGCGTGAGATCGTTCTGGGGCTTGTGGCCACGGTAACCTGCGCACTGCTGGCGGGAGCCCTGGCGGTCGGAGTCGGCCAGGATGCACCGCGGGCCCTGTTCCTGCTGGCCGCGTTGGCGATTCTTCCGGACAGCCTCACGTTGGTTTACGAGGCGGCGTTTGAGGGCCTCTTGGCCTACTCGCTGCTTCTTCGGATCAATCTCGCCTTAGTACCTCTCTCGTTGGCCGCTGCGGGAGCGATACTCCTTTCGGGAGGTGGAATTGGCGAATTGCTCATCCTGAAAGTGGCGCTCGCCGTCGTACGGGTTGCCTTGTATTGGCGAGTGATTGGTCGACGGTTGCCGGCCGGTGGAACGCTCATGGCAGACACCAGGTCTCAGATGTCACGGTACACGCGAAGCCTGACTGCCATCTTCCTGTTCGACGCCGTCGTCTGGCAGCGCTCGGAGATGCTGTTCCTGGGGCTCTACTGCTCCCGGGCGGCGATCGCGTTCTATGATATTGCCTACCAGGTAGTGGGGACCACCATGCGGACACTCCCTGAGAAGCTCACGGACATCCTGTTCCCGGTGCTTTCAGGTCTTGAGCAGCGTGGAGAACGGGAGCGGACTGCCGCATTGTACCAGCGGAGCGTGCGGCTTCTGTTTGCCGTAACGCTTGGAATCTCGGTGACGCTTGGCGTCTGCGCAGGCCGATTGATCTCCCTGGCATACGGCCCTGAGTACGCCCCGGCGGCCGATGTGATACGCGTGCTTTGCGCTGCTGCGCCGGTGGTGATCGTCGCTCGGGCAACCGCCTATGTGCTCTATGCGGCCGGGTGGCAGAACTTCAATGTCAGGCTCGCCGGTGCGGCTGCCGCGCTCAACATCCTGCTCGCGATGGTCCTCATTCCCCGCTCCGGGGTCGTCGGTGCCGCGGTAGCGAACAGCCTCACGCAGGTGCTGTCGGTGTGCGTACTGGTCTCGTATGTCGTGAGGAGGAGCCACGCCAGACTTCCGTGGGACGCCATGCTGAGGACGCTGCTGGCCGCGGCGGCGCAAATGACCGTGATGATCTGGCTGGACCGTGTGCTGGGCGGATGGGGCGCACTGGCAGGGAGTGCTGTGTGTGGAGTCGCGACGTACGGAGCAGCGCTCATGGCGATGAGGGTTCTGACCGCAGACGAGCGGGCAATGCTCGCGCGGTGGATTCGACGAATCCTCGGGATGAGAAGGACGAGTGCCGGGGGACGGAATTGAACCGCCGACACACGGATTTTCAGTCCGCTGCTCTACCTGCTGAGCTACCCCGGCAGATTTGCCATCATGCAATCTAGTACAAAATACCTCTCCTGTGCCTTCCGTCAAGGCCCCGATGATCTGCTTCCTCGATACTCCCTGACCGCGGCCCGATGCTCCGCGAAAGTCTCGCTGAACTGGTGGGATCCATCGCCGCGCGCCACGAAATAGAACGCGCGGCAGGATCGATCAGGGTGTAGCACGGCCTCGATGCTGCCCAAACCGGGCGAGCAGATCGGCCCGGGAGGCAGCCCGCCGTTAAGATAGGTATTGTACGGAGAGGGACGCCGGAGATCACTGAGACTCAAGCGCCGACCGGGAATCCCAAGACCATACGCGACCGTCGGATCCGCATCGAGCTTCATCCCAATGGCGAGTCGATTCAGATACGTCGCCGCGACGGTGGGCCGTTCGGCCGGAAGAGCGGTCTCTTTCTCGATGATGGACGCCAGGGTGAGGATCTCGTGGAGAGACAACTGAGTCAACCCCTCATCCCAATCAGTGCCGTCGAGCACGGCACGCAGTCGGGCCACCATGATGGAGGCGATCCGATCAGGCCGGGTGCCGCTGCTGAACAGGTATGTGTCGGGGAACAGGTAGCCCTCGAGAGACGAAGAGGCGATGCCCAAGGACGCAGCGAACGAGTCGTTGGCGCAGAACCGGAGGAAATCAGTCGAATCAATGCCCACAGTGGCCTTGAGGATTGAGGCGACATCCAACACCGTGCTGCCCTCTGGCACCGTCACTGGCCTGCTCATCACCTGACCGCTGACCAGATAATGGAGAATCTCGCGGGGGGTCATGGCGGCACTGAGCAAGTATGACCCGGCTTGGATGCGGCCGTCCCGGGAGGCAAATCG
Organism: Candidatus Eiseniibacteriota bacterium; assembly: GCA_025453925.1. Lineage (GTDB taxonomy): Bacteria > JAFGKV01 > JAFGKV01 > JAFGKV01 > JAFGKV01 > JAFGKV01. The sequence goes on from JALOPK010000151.1 coordinate 7,755, forward strand.
CCCCCAAAGGGACAGGAGCCTGGGATGCCGGACCAGACCG
>JALOPK010000152.1 GCA_025453925.1 Candidatus Eiseniibacteriota bacterium
CCGGCCAAGGTGCCGCGGGTCTGCCACCTACAATTGCCACCCTCCCCGTACGTGGCCCGGCCGATGCGTGATGGCGTTGTCGGCGGGTCGATCCATGTCATGAGCGAACTCGCCAAGTCCTTCGAACCCGCTGCCATCGAAGCCCGCTGGACCCCGGTTTGGGAAGCCGCCGGCGCCTTCGCACCGACCCTGGATCCCGCGAAGCCGTCGTTCTCGATCCAGTTGCCGCCGCCCAACGTCACCGGCACGCTGCACATGGGGCACGCGTTCAACCAGACGATCATGGATGCGCTGACGCGCTACCACCGCATGCGCGGCTTCAACACGCTGTGGCTGCCGGGCACCGACCACGCCGGCATCGCCACGCAGATCGTCGTCGAGCGCCAGTTGCAGGACGCTGGTCTGAGCCGCCACGACCTCGGCCGCCCGCGCTTCGTGCAGCAGGTGTGGGACTGGAAGGCCACCTCGGGTGCCACCATCTCGCGCCAGATGCGCCGCATGGGCGACAGCGTGGACTGGTCGCGCGAGTACTTCACGATGGACGACCGGCTCTCGCGCATCGTCACCGAGACCTTCGTGCGGCTGTACGACGAGGGCCTGATCTACCGCGGCCAGCGCATGGTGAGCTGGGACCCGGTGCTGAAGTCGGCGGTCTCCGACCTGGAGGTCGAGAGCGAGGAGGAGGACGGCTTCCTCTGGCACATCCGCTACCCGCTGGAAGACGGCTCCGGCCACCTCACCGTGGCCACCACGCGGCCGGAGACCATGCTCGGCGACACCGCCGTGGCCGTTCATCCGGACGATACTCGGTACCGGTCCCTTATCGGCCGAACCGCCATACTCCCCTTGGTCGGAAGAGCAATCCCCATCGTCGGTTCAACCGCGGTGGATCCTGACTTCGGAACAGGGGCAGTCAAGGTCACCCCCGCCCACGATCCCGCCGACTTCCTCATCGCTTCCGCCCTCGGACTGCCCGCAATCGTCGTGCTGGCGGAAGACGGGACCATGACCCCTGCCGCCGGCGAAGAGTACGCCGGTATGGATCGGTTCCATTGCCGCGAGCGTGTCGTTGAGCAGCTCAAAGCGGAGAAGCGTATCGGGAAGATCGAGAAGCACACCCACAGCGTCGGCCACTGCCAACGGTGCCACACCGTGATCGAACCGTACCTGTCCGACCAATGGTTCGTGCGGATGAAGCCGTTGGCGGCGAAAGCGCTCGAGGCTCTCGATGCCGGTGAGCCCAACCTCATGCCCAAGCGGTGGGCTGCGGTGTACCGGTCGTGGCTGGAGAACATCCGGGACTGGTGCATTTCCCGCCAGCTCTGGTGGGGGCACCGGATTCCGGTATGGTACTGCATCAGCTGCGGCGCGACGGTGGTTGCACGGAGCGACCCCCGGAGCTGCTCATGCGGAAGCACCACTCTCCGTCAGGACGAGGATGTCCTGGATACCTGGTTCTCCAGCTGGTTGTGGCCGTTCTCAACCATGGGCTGGCCGGAGGATACGCCGGACTACCGGCGCTTCTTCCCGACCGACCTCCTGGTTACCGGGTACGATATCATCTTCTTCTGGGTGGCCAGAATGGTGATGGCCTCGATTGAGTTCACCGGGAAGATCCCGTTCCGTGACGTGTACTTCACCGGGATGGTCAAGGACGAGATCGGCCGATGGATGAGCAAGTCGCTGGGAAACGGCATCGATCCCATCGAGATGATCAACACCTACAGCGCCGATGCGGTGCGGTTCTCCCTTGCCATGCTGACGACCGAGGGACAGGACATCCACCTGGCTCCCAGTAAGTTCGAGATGGGGCGCAACTTCTCCAATAAGATCTGGAACGCCTACCGCCTGCTCGCCCTCAATGAGGCGATTCTGTGCGACGTCGAGAGCACGACCGTTCAGAAGCTCCAGGACGCGGGCGAGTTGGACCTTTCCGACCGGTGGATCCTCTCCCGGACCTCCCGGGCCGTGGCAGAGGCCACGGGGTATCTTGACCGGTATCGGTTCAGCGATGCGGCGCTGACGATCTACAATTTCGTGTGGCGCGACTACTGCGACTGGTATCTCGAGCTGATCAAGTCACGGCTCGGCGGCCAGGCCACGGCGGGAACTGTCGCCCGCACGGTCGCCACCTTCGTGTGGTCCGCCGCCCTCCGGCTGCTGCACCCGTTCATGCCCTTCATCACCGAGGAGTTGTGGCAACGGTGCTTCGAGGGCCGCGGCATGGCGGTGCGAAGCCCCTGGCCGGAATCAGATTCCCGTTTCGAGGATCCCGCCGCCGAGGCGGACATGGAGATGCTCCAGGGGATCATCCGGGCAGTCAGGAACATGAGGGGAGAAATGAACGTTCCCCCGGGGAAGCTCGCCCCGGTGATCATCAAGACCGAGTCGGAGGATGTCGCCCGATGTACGGAACGGAATCTCCGGTACGTCCAGGAACTGGGCAGGGTGAGCGCGCTCAGGATTACGCCGACGTTCAAACGCGAAGGTCCGGTGGCCTCCGCAGTGGTCGGAGCGTCCGAGGTCTTTCTCCCTCTCCAGGGGTTGGTTGACGTGCAGGCTGAACTCGCCCGTCTTCAGAAGGACCTCGCGCGTTCCGAGGAGACCCTCCGGCGATCACGACAGAAGCTTGCGAACGGGGATTTCCTGGAACGCGCTCCCCGTGACGTCGTCGATGCCGAACGGGCGCGCGCGGATGAACTGGAGCAGCGGCGCGAGAAGCTCATCTCCTATCTGGAAGCGCTCACCTGATGACCCCCAGGCATATCGGACTACCCCTCCCCGCCGCGTCCGCGAGCAGGCTCATGTCGGCACGAGCGGTCCCCGCGGCGCGCTTCTCTGGTTTACAAGAAGGAGCATAGTGACGGACGTGACAAAGACAGCATTGATCACCGGAGTGACCGGCCAGGATGGATCATACCTCGCGGAACTTCTGCTCGGGAAGGGCTATCGGGTCGTCGGAATGGTGCGACGGCTCAGCATGGACAACTTCGGCCGCATCCGGCACCTCCTGGAGAAGGTGGAGATCGTGCACGGCGATCTCCTCGACCAGATATCACTCCTCGACATCGTCTCCCGGGTCATGCCCGACGAGGTGTACAACCTTGCGGCCATGAGTTTCGTTCCCACGAGCTGGAAGCAGCCTGTCCTTACGGCCGAATTCACGGCACTTGGGGTGACCCGGATGCTGGAGGCCCTGCGTCTTTCGGCGCCGAGGGCGCGGTTCTACCAAGCCTCCTCCAGCGAGATGTTCGGGAAAGTCAGGGAGACCCCGCAGAGCGAGTTGACCCCATTCTACCCGCGGAGCCCATATGGTGTGGCGAAAGTGTATGGGCACTGGATCACCGTGAACTATCGGGAGAGCTACAATCTCTACGCGTGCTCGGGCATCCTGTTCAATCACGAATCCCCACGCCGCGGTCTGGAATTCGTGACGAGAAAAGTCACCGACGGCGTGGCGCGCATCAAACTCGGTCTCGCCCGCGAACTCCGGATGGGCAATCTCGCCGCCAAGAGGGACTGGGGCTTCGCCGGGGACTATGTCGACGCGATGTGGCGCATGCTCCAGCAGGACGAGCCCGATGACTTCGTCGTCGCGACCGGTGAGACCCATTCCGTGGAGCGGCTGCTGGAGGTCGCGTTCGGATGCGTCGACCTCGACTGGCGGGAGCATGTCAGCATTGATTCCGCCTTCCTCCGTCCCGCCGAGGTGGACTACCTCGTGGGCGACCCCTCCAAGGCCCATCGCGTTCTCGGCTGGACTCCCCGTGTCAGTTTCGAAAGGCTCGTTCAGATGATGGTGGAGGCCGACATATGCCGGCTCTCGGCCGAGGTTCAAGCAGGTCCCCCGTGCGCTTGATCGTCACGGGTGCGGAGGGGTTCGTAGGGGGGCATCTGCTGCCTCACCTGCTGGCGTGTGGACATACCGTGTTCGGGACGTTCCTGGAGACACATCCGGACGTTCCCGAGGCCACGTGGATCCACGCCGACCTCACGTCACGGGCATCAGTCGCGGATCTGCTCGCCCGCACGGCCCCGGAGGGCATCATTCACCTCGCGGCGATCAGTCACGTCCCGGCGGTCGCCGCGGACCCCGGCCGGGGCTTTGCTGCGAACGTCACTGCCTTGGTCCATCTCCTCTCGGAGGGCGCGGGGATGACGGGCCCGGTGGTTGCGGTCAGCTCAGGCGAGGTCTACGGCCGCGTGCCCGTCGGCCGTCTCCCCATCAAGGAGACCGAGCCCGTGGCGCCGCTCAACCTGTATGGCGTGACCAAAGCGTGTTCCGAACAGGTCGCGTGGTTTTTCCAGCGCACCTCCGGCATACGCTGTACGGTGGTGAGACCCTTCAGTCAATTGGGTCCCGGGCAGTCCGATACCTTCGTGTGTTCCTCGTTTGCACGCCAGATCGCCCGGATCATGCTGGGCAAGGCGTCGCCATCGGTTCGGGTGGGCAATCTCGGCGTACGGAGGGATTTCATGGATGTCCGGGACGTGGTGCGGGCGTATGCGCGGCTGGCGGAGCGGTACGAGGGACCGGGACCGTTCAACCTCTGCGGGGGGAAGTCGGTGGCCGTGGGTGACGTCTTGCGCGACCTGATCGCGATGTCCGCGATGAACATCCACATCGAGGTCGATCTCAGCAGAGTCCGGCCGTCCGACATCGAAGACATGGTGGGCGATCCTTCCGCCTTCCGAACGGTCGCCGGGTGGGAGCCAGTCTTCACCCTCACGAGGTCGCTGGAAGACCTTCTTCAGTACTGGCTTGCGCAGGAGGCCCGGAGCGACAGTGGCAGCTGACTCCGTCAGGGTGGAGCGGTGGGCCTGCATCATGGCGGGCGGATTGGGCAAGCGTTTCTGGCCGCTAAGTCGACGAACCAGACCCAAGCATCTCCTCCCGGTCGTCGGCGCGCAGACCATGCTCCGGCTGACTGCCGAGCGACTCGCCACGCTGGTGGGGTGGGACCATGTCCTGGTCGTCACCAACCTTGAACAGGCGGCTGAGGTTCGCGCTCAGTTGCCCGACTTGTCGCCGACTCAGGTAGTCGCCGAGCCGATGGGGAGGAACACCGCTGCCTGCGTTGGGCTCGGACTTCGATGGCTGGAGCTTCACGGGCACCGCCGGAGTTTCGCAGGCTTCTTCCCTTCCGATCATGTGGTGCGCGATCTGACCGGCTTCAGGCGGTGCGTGGAGAGGGGCTGGGACCTGGCCGACGGTGGGAGCATCGTGGCCTTCGGGATCGCTCCGGACCGGCCTGAGACCGGCTACGGTTACATCCGGGCGGGGTCACCACTGAACGAAGGGGTGATCCCTCGCGCCTTCGCCGTGCGGAGTTTCCACGAGAAACCCGACCGCGTCCGCGCCGAGCAATGGGTTTCGTCGGGCGAGTATTTCTGGAACTCCGGCATGTTCGTGGCCCGGGTGGAGGTGCTGTGGCAGGAGCTTGCCGATTGCCTCCCGGAGACCGCCCGCACGCTCATCGATCTTGGCGGATCCCTGACCGACGACTCGCTGGAAGCTCAACGGGAGCGGTACGTCTCGTTGCGGGGCGTGTCCATCGACGAGGGAGTGATGGAACGAAGCCGCCGGATGGCGGTCGTGGAGTCGTCATTCGGATGGGATGACGTCGGATCATGGGAGGCGGCATCCCACTACTGGCCTATCTCCGACGCCGACAACCGCGTGCTCGGAGCAGATGTCGCCATGGTGGATTGCGACGGCTGCCGCGTGCGGTCCGACGGGATGCTCGTCGCCTTGGTGGGGATGCACGACGTCGTCGTGGTTCAGACCGGGGATGCCGTGCTCGTGTGTCCGAGGAACCGTGCCCAGGATGTGAAGGCCTTGGTCGAGAAGCTGGAGAAAGAAACGGCGGGCAGGTATCTTTAGACCAACAATCCGCTCAACAGTGTCGTGGATCGGAGGGGGAACGTGGATGCCTCTGCAGTAGTCTTCTACCTCAGCCTCATCGCCCTGGGCGTGCTCATTGGCCGCTACCTCCTTCCCACATCACTGGATAGAAAGACCCGTCTGGCGGTAACCAAGGCTACGGCGGCGGTGAAACTCGAGGAGTCTCTCGCACAGGCGTTGGAGAAACTGGCGGCCGAAGAAGAGGTGGTATCGGCGCTGTTGCGCACGCTTCCGGCCACCGCGGCACGGCTTTCACAGTGCAAGAGCCTCGATGATGTGGCGCAGGCGGTGGGGGACGCCGCCATGACGTTGCTGGGGGCCAAGGAAGCGATCGTGCTTGCCGCCGAGGGCTCGCATCTCCGCCCGATCTGGTCCCGTGCACCGGGTGTCGGGGATCTCAAGGATCCCATCCGTATGCCGGGTGGCCGGATCGAGGAAATGCTGACCGCAGGTTCAGTGCTCTCTCGCGACGATCTGAGGGACGCGGAGATACACCCACTCAGTCCCGACTTCTGGGTGCCCATCGGGTCCCGGGGTGAGCTGAAGGGGGTGATTCACCTCTCGCAGATCGCCGCCAAGACCCGTGATGCTCCCCGACTCGCTGCACTCATCGCCCAGATGGGGGGCATTTCCTTCAGGGCCATCGAACTCACGGACCGGCTCGGCTCATTCAACAAGCAGTTGGAGGCGATGGTTCATGAACGCACCATCGATCTCCGGCGGGCCTATGAAGAGCTCAAGGAACTGGATCGAGCCAAGGATGAGTTCATTTCCAGCGTGTCGCATGAGCTTCGTACGCCGCTGACCAGCATCAGATCGTTCTCCGAGCTTCTCCTGACCTTCGCCGACGATGAACGTGACAGGAGAAGGGAGTTTCTTTCCATCATCAACGACGAATCCAAGCGATTGACCAGACTCATCGATGACGTACTCGACATCGCAAAGATCGAGAGCGGGCAGACTGAATGGCGTCTACAGCGACTCGACCTTGGGGAGCTGGTCAGGAACGTCGTTGAACTGCAACGCCCTTCCGGGGAGGAACGGAAGCTCAATCTCAAGGTCGAGCTATCACCCGCCCTGAACATCGTCATCGCTGACCGTGACCGGATCAAGCAGGTACTCGTGAATCTGCTCTCGAACGCCGTGAAGTTCAGCCACCCCGGAGGCGATGTTGTCGTCTCCGCCCGCATGGAAAGCGGAGAGGCGGTAGTCACGGTGACCGACCAGGGTATCGGCATCCCGGAGAAAGACCGGCAGCGGGTATTCATGCGGTTCCAGCAACTGGGTGATGCGACCACCGGCAAACATCCGGGCACCGGGCTCGGGTTGGCCATCTGCAAGGAGATCGTCTCGCGCCACGGTGGACGCATCTGGGTGGAGGACAACCAGCCCCGGGGCTGCAGGTTCTCCTTCACTCTGCCCGCACTCCCTGAACACAAGCCTGATTCGGAGTAGCAGGAAGGGCCCGGTGGACGCGGATCACGTGGGGGCCAGGATACTCGTCATCGACGATGATCCCAACATCTGCCGTGCCCTCGAGTTTTCGCTGAAGTCCCAAGGATACGAAGTTCAGATCGCGCATTCGGCCCACAGCGCCTTGGAGGTGATCGAAGCCTGGATCCCCGATCTGTTCGTGATGGATGTCAAGCTCCCCGACATCGACGGGCTCTCACTCCTGAGCAACCTTCGAGAGGACGCGCGATTCTCCACCATACCGGTGATCCTCCTCACTGCGCTACGGACCGATCTCGCCAGCAAGGTGCAGGGTCTGCGTCTGGGCGCAAGCGACTACATGATCAAGCCGTTCTCCCTGGATGAGCTCCTTGCTCGGGTCGCGACCAACCTCCGGATGGCGAGGCTGGCTCAGCAGCTTGAGGAGATG
>JALOPK010000153.1 GCA_025453925.1 Candidatus Eiseniibacteriota bacterium
CAGGTCGCGCCCCGTGGGGGTCGCGCCGAACAGGAGGATCTGCGGATGATGGGATCTCACGAGTTCGGTCACGACTCGCGCATACGGGAGGGTCTGGTACTCTCCCAGCACCCCGTCGTCTGCGGCGTACACGGTGTCAGCTCCATGGGCGATGAGCACGGAGGAGAGGTGGGCAACGCGCTCACCCAGCAAGAGCGCCTCGAGCTTGACGCCGAGCCCGTCAGCGAGAACACGCCCTCTGCCAAGAAGCTCGAGACTGCATTCCTCGAGATGCCCCCCGTCCTGTTCGGCGAATACCCAGACGTTACCTTTGTTCATGAATTCTCCTCCGGCGCACTAGCTCAGGACGTGCTCGGTGATCAGTTCCTCGACGAGAGCGGATATCCCTGCCTGCGTCGGCTCGACCCTCTTGACCTCCCGGGGAGAGATGACAACGCTGGCCACCCTCTTCACCCAGGTGGGCGACCCCGCCATTCCGCATCTGTTGGGCTCCGCGCCGATCATGTCAACCCCCCACTCCTCGATGAGTAACCCCTTGTCTCCCAGCGCGCTGGTCTCCAGGTAGTCCTCCGTGGAGGCCATCAACTCGGTCTGGGTCCGCGCTTTCTTGTAGGTCATGATGCGGCGCACGCTGGGAGGTCGCGGGCGATTGGCCGTGGAAACGATGGTAAGGAGGACGGGAAGCGTCGAGCGGACGATGCGGGTTCCCCGATCCGTGGTGCGGGACACCACGATCGTTCCCTCGCCGAGCTCGACCACGCGGTCCACATAGGTCACTTGGGGGATTCCCAGCTTCTCGGCGATCTGGGGGCCAACCTGGGCGGTATCGCCATCGATCGCCTGCCGTCCGCACAGCACGATATCAGGAGTACCCAGCGTGGCGACGGCCCGCGCCAACGCATAGGATGTCGCCAGCGTGTCGGCTCCGGCAAAGAGCCGGTGGGTGAGCAGGATCACGCGATCGGCTCCGCGGTACAACGCATCGCGCAGCAGTTCAGCCGCCCCCGGGGGGCCCATGCTGACCACGGTGATGTGCCCACCGTGCTGGTCGCGCAGACAAAGCGCCATCTCCAGGGCGTTGAGATCCTCCGGGTTGAAGATGGCGGGGAGGGCGCCTCGGTTGACGGTACCGTCCGGTTTCATCGCCTCCCCGGTGATATTGGCGGTGTCCGGCACTTGTTTCGCAAGCACGACTATCCGAAGCGACATCGAGCATTCTCCTGTTAATTGGCTTCTTGCGTTGATGCGATTGTCCAACGGACGCCGGTGGCGAAGTCGAACTCACCGACGCGCGGGGAACGCATGAGCTCCTGATCGGCAGCATTGACCGCCATGACCAGATAACACCAATTCACCGCTGGGTCACAGACACCATTGATCGTGCTCCAGGTCGACACGTTTGGTCTGAGAACCGCGACTCTGTGCAGGAAATCGGGGGCCTGCCCGGGCGCGAAATGTGGGTGGTCGGGCGCGCCAAACACCCAGTATGCGCCAGCGCCGGGGTAAGGAGTCCACCCCAGAGTGAGCACCCCGGCCTGGAGAGACACCCTCAGCTGCATCGGCACGAAAGACCCTCCAGACAGGCAATACCCGGAGGCGAGGCTTCCGTAGAGACCCTGCGTGCCGGCAAGGACCTCGGCCAGCTCATCACCATCGACATCGGGCATGGAATCGACGAAGTAGAGGCGGCGCCCGGCGGCGAAGGTGCCGAGCACCGCCCCGTCGGTTCCCCGCACGACGTACACCTTCGTGTCGAACGACCCTGCCACCACGTCTTGGCGACCATCGCCGTCAAGGTCGTCAATCGCCGCGACAGTCCACACGTCGCCGCCGTTGACGGTCCCGGTGGGCGTGCTCCACAGGGTCGCCCCATCGCTCCCGTTGAGGCACAGTATGGCATTTTCCCACCATCCGATAGCCACCTCCGGGACGCCGTCGCCGTTCTGATCCTCCAGCGGCGATAGTTTCATGATCGAGTCACCGACGTTCCGCGTCCACAGGGGGCCACCATCAACTCCCGAACAGCAACGCACCATCCCGGTGGACGAACCCGCCAGCACTTCGGGGATGCTGTCGCCGTTCAGATCAGGCATCGCCGCCACAGTGCGTACCACGCCTCCCATGTGGACGCTCCAGATCTCGCGAGATCCAGGCCAGGAGGCGGCGCCGTGCAGGCAGAACACGCGATCATCCTCGTAGTTCGCGCCGTTCCCCGCCGCCACGTCAGGGATGTTGTCGCCATCCACGTCGCCCACCACCGCCACGGCCATGAAACCATCGTCCGCTCCAAACGACCACACAATCGAGGCTGCGCCCGCTGAGGCGCCATCCACGCAGAATATCGAGTTGGCATCGGCTCCGACAGCCGCGAGGGCCTCCGGAACTCCGTCATTGGTGATGTCGACGAACGGAGCCACCTGATAGACCCAGCCGGACGGAGGAACGTCATACGTGTCCAGAACCCAGAGGGAATCGCCGGTGACTCCCGACCGGGCATAGAAGGACCGCCCACCCCACGCGGTCCCGTAGAGCACGTCGGGAATGTCATCGGCATTCATGTCCGCCGCCGTCGCCAGGCACCCCGGTCCGTACCCTCCTCCGCCCGAGATGCCCTGCTGGGAGTCCACCGACCACAGCACGGTTGGCGTCCCCTGGCTGCTCCCCGCCACACAGACCAAGTCGTCGAAGTCGTACCCCGCGTCATACACGGTGAAGACCACGTCGGGTATGCCGTCCGCGTCGACATCCCCAACGGATCGGATGCAGTTCACGTCACCGTTGTCCTCGGGCGCGGTGAACTCCCAGATCGCACTTCGGGATTGGCCCGGCTGCAGCGAGGCCGTGAGGTTCTCCGATGCGCGATGCCGCAGTACCGCACGGTCCAGGTCGGCCGCCCCGGTGACGGCCGACAGCAGCATCATGCAGAGAACCGGGGTACGCACGGTGGTTGCTCCTCTTCCCTCTCAACCGAGAGATCAACGGCTCAGGTCAACGCACGATAGGATAGAGAGCCGGATGACGGTTCACAAGCAGGGCGTGGCGGCACTACCCAACGATCACGTCTCCCGACGGATAGCGGTATCGTCCGCTCGGCCTCGATTGACCCACCGAAAGCGCCAGTGCTAGCGGGCCGACCCGGCCAACGAACATGAGGGCGATCAAGACGAGTTTCGCCTCGACACACAGCAGGGGGGTGATACCGGTGCTGAGCCCGACGGTCCCCAGGGCGGATGTCGCCTCGAACAGCAACTGCATCGCCGGGCGAGGCTCGATGACCAGCAACAGGAACACACCCAGGAAGAGCGTCCCCAGGTAGGCGAGAGTGATGGCGACCGCCTTTTGGAATAGCGAATCGGGCAGGTCGCGACCGAAGGCCTCGAGTCGGCCTCGGGAGGAGACCAGCGATCGGAGCGAGAGCACGAGCGATGCCGCGGTGGTGGTTTTGATTCCGCCACCGGTGCCCCCGGGGCACGCCCCTATGATCATGAGGGCACATACCGCGAAGAGGAGGGCGGGGGCGAAGCGGCCGAACGGGAGGGAATTGAAACCGGCGGTCCGGGTCGTGACTGACTGGAAGTATGCATGGGCGATCTTATCACCGAAGGGCAGCTCCCGCATGGTGTTGTCATATTCGCCGAAGAAAACGAGAATCGCACCTCCGACTATGAGAAAGGCGGTGGTCACCAACCCGAGACGGGTGTGGAGCGAGAGTCCCCTCCAGCCCCCCGGTCTACGGCGCATCACCCGCTCATGGCCATTGGGGTCAAACCCTCCCGCGGTCGTGCCTCTCGATGCGCGACGGCCCAACAGCGCGCCGGAAAGGTCATGCAGAATGGGGAATCCAAGGCCCCCGCCGATGATGAGCACGGAGACCGTGATGAGAGCGGGAATGGTGGCGCGCTCGAGGCTGTCGGGCCAGAGCGAGAACCCGGCATTGCAGAAGGCAGAAACCGCGTGGAACAACCCGACGAACACCTTTCCCGACCCGCTGGGCGAAGCCGGCCCCGGGAATACGACGAGAAGCCCCCACCCAATCACCTCGAACACCAGAGTGGCCACGGCGATGAAGCGAACCATGCGGAACACGTCCACACGTTCCGTGCCACCCATTACTTGCATGAGGGCCTCGCGTTGCCTCGCGCTGGGCGGTCTGAGGATCGCAATGAGGGAAAGCGACAGGGTCATCGTCCCGAGGCCGCCGATCTGCATCAGGGCGAGTATGATCCAGTGACCGAACGAGCTGAAGTGGGTGGGTGTGTCTCTCACGGCTAACCCGGTCACGCACGTCGCCGAGGTCGCGGTGAACGCTGCATCCACGAAAGATGTCGGTGAACCATCCCGGCTGGCGATGGGAAGGGCCAGGGCAATCGTCCCCACAGCGATGACGATCGCAAACGAGAGGGGCGCCAGACGAGCCGCCCCGGCCTCAACCCTCGCGATCAGCCGTTCCCGGAGAACCCGCCCACCCGTCGATGACGCGAGATGGACGACCTGGCCTGCCAGGAGCGGAAGCCGGTGGTCGCCGCCGAGGCTCCACTCCATGGCAGACACTACGGCAAGCACGCCCTCCACTCCCCCGGCGTAGCGCCGGAACCTTCGTGTCGGGGGGAGAAACCGGATGACGGCGCCCAGCAGAAGGGCGGCGAGAGCCCCGGCATCGAGGCCCGTCGCCAGCGTCGCGCACCAGCGGGGGAGGTCGTGCTGCATTCCCCGCTCCCACATCCATGCGGCCCACACCCACACCGCAAGGAGCAGAAGGAAGCGGCGAGAGAATCTCCGCAGTGAATCGAAGCGGTTGTGTTCACCGGGAGACGGGGTGATGCGCCGCAGGACCCCGGGGGGCAAACGTCTCATCACGTGCGTCATTCAGTCTCGCATTCTAGAATGATGCGGAAGCATTCGCGCAGGCGAGGCCCTACGAACCCACCCCGCCTTTGGGGCCGGATCCACCCCTCCCTGGGAATGCGTACGGGGAGTATGCACGATCACATGGGAATCACTTGATGAACATGCACTCTCGACTCGAGCCCCGCCGCGGAAGCTCAGAACTCGGCCCCCAGCGACCACAACGAACGCCATGGCCCGGAACTGGTGACGAGATCGGTCCTCCTGGCAAGATCCCACTTGAGGACGAAAATGCCCAGATTGAGTCGCGCACCCAGGCCATAGGATGCCCGCAGGTCCTTTGTCGCGGGCAGCCCGGTCTTCTCATCCTTGGTGAAGAACGAAACGCCGGCACCCTCCCACGCGCTTCCGCCGTCCATGAACACGCATCCCCGGATGTCTCTGATGTCCAGTGGCAGCGGGAATCCCAGCCACAGCCGTTGAACGAGCGGGAAACGGAACTCTGCGTTGGCCAGGAACGCGCGTGTCCCAGAAAGCGATGCCGAGTCGTAGCCTCGAATGCTCTGTGAGCCACCCAGGCTGAAGACTTGGGGAGTTTCTCCGTTGCTGATGCCGAACACCCCCCGGATGGCGAAGAGGTAGTCCCTGGACACGTTCAGGTACTTCCGGAGGTCGGCTACTCCGGTGCGAAACCTGAGGTCCCCCGCGGCAAGAGAGATCTCCATGCGGGTGCGGTGGCCGGAGAGCGGCCCCGTGTACCCCCAGATGGCATTGTCCGTCACCCAGGCAAGCGAAGGCTCGGCGTAGTAGAAAGCCTCGTCGGTCACCTGGTAGAGGTAGTCCGGGTCCCAAATCGTGCGGAGGTAGGTCCGCTGTTGGATCGAGAGCAGCGCCAGGTTGAGTTCGACCCGTGAGAAACGTGACAAGGGCCAGAGCAGGGTCAGTTCGCCGCCTCGGTACACCTCGCTCCGGTACTCCTCGGCATCGGGCGCGGCGAACAAGTAGTCGTTCCGGTACTGGTAGAGGGCCGCCCCCCAGTTCAGTCGATGAGAGAGGTTGGTGTACCCCAGCAGCAGATCGGAATCCGTGAGGGAGCCATAGAGCGCCGCCCCGATGGTGATGGTATGGTTGCCGAGGATGTCGCTGAGCGAAACGTAGGATTGGCCGTAGAGGCCCAGGCTCTGCGCATAGGTCGCGCCCCCGGCCAGGTAGTCGGGAGAGAACTTCACCTTGTACCGCGCGATGGCGAAGGTGGTGGTGTCCATGGCATCGACAACCAAGGCGGGCTGGACGGAGTCCTCGGGTGCCGGCTCGATCCACTCTGTGACCCGTTGCGCCGGCGAGTCAATGGCGAACACGTTCCAGCTTCCGCCCTCGAAGGCGGAAAACGCGAGGCGATCGGCGTTCTGCGCCCAGGTGAGGCATGGGCTTGACTCCGTGAGTCCACTCACTCCCGTGAAGACGTTGGTCACTTTCCCTACCCGCAACGAGTCCAGATCCCAAAGGTAGACGTTCGGGATGCCGTCCGCGTCCGAGACGAATCCGAGGTATCTCCCATCATGGGAGAATGAGGGGTCGATGTTCTTTCCCGCCAGCCGCGGCAGTACCACCACGGAGGTATCCGCCAGCGTCATGATGCCGATGCCCCAGTCGGCGATCACCATGTCCTCGAAGTTTGTACGGGGTGATCGGTCGGTGCCGAAGGCCAGTCTCGACCCATCCGGCGACCACGCCGGGTCACGTTCCGCAAAACGATCTTCGGTGAGAGGCGTCAATACCTTTGAGGCGATGTCGTACACGAAAAGGTCTGACTGCCCTCCATGGAAGCCCACGAACGCGAGTCGCGCCCCATCGGGGCTGAAGGTCGGGCCCTGTATCCCGTCCAGATCGGGAAACACCCGGTCGACAATCTCCCCGGACTGGGCATCGAGCAGATAGATCCCTTCGTTCCCGCCCGATTTGACCGAGACCGCCAGCGTGCCAGCATCTGGTGACCACCCGACGCTGGTGGAGAGGAATCGGAGCGATTCGAACGTGCCCGATCGTTCTCCCCGGGCGAGCCGCCTCGTTTTCCCGTCCTCCGACCGCACGTAGAGGTCGATGAAGAGGTTCTCGTCGGAGATGAAGGCCAGCCGGTCTCCAAACGGACTGAGCGCAGGGGAGATGTTATAGGCAGCGTGCGACTTCGGGCCGCCGGCCAGGAGTGTCCCCGTTTCGGCAGGAGCCTCCCGCCCCTCCAATTGCGGCAAGTAGGTTCGCCGAACATGGAGGTGCCACTTCCGGGAGAGATCATCCACCGACATCCCCAACGTGCGTTCGACCCCTTTGTCGAACGGAGTCTGGTTCATGAGCCTGGTCCAGAGTTCGCCGACCTTCTCCTGTCCATATCTCTCGGCGATGAAAGCCATTACACTCTGGCCAAAGCGGTAGACCCTGATGTCTCCCACATTGGCGAGAGTCGGAAGGTCCACCAGGTAGCCCGACAGGGCGGCGTCGCGTAGCCACATCTCCGTGTTCGGATCGACTCGTCCGATGCTGTAGTACTCCGCCATCCCTTCAATAACCCAGAGGGGGGGAGTGATCACCTGGCTGCCGACGAGGCTCTTGCCGCTTCCCAGCAGGCGGTCGATCTGGAATGCATGGACGAGTTCGTGCTTCAACACGTGATCGAGTTCCGCGTACGACCCCGTGAATGGGAGAAACACCCGGCGCTTAATCAACTCGGTGACCCCGCCGGTACCCTCCGAAATCAGTGAGGGTGTGATGTTGGTCTCGGCGAAGTGTCCGTGGGACGCGTAGAGCAGAAGTGGTATCGGGTTCTCAACCTCGTATCCGAACAGCTCCGACAGTTCCGCGTAGTGCTGCTCCGCCATCCGGGCTGCATCGAGCGCCGCACGCCGTTGTGCGCCA
>JALOPK010000493.1 GCA_025453925.1 Candidatus Eiseniibacteriota bacterium
GTTCGCCAGCCGAACGGGCCGAAAACCCCTCCACAGGAGGAAGCCGAGCACGCAGAGACATAGGCTCGGCACGATGAATGCCGGCGCCTCGCCCGACTCCCCCGGACGGACAATCAGGAGCAGCAGCGGCGAGAGCACGACCAGGCTGGCCAGGACCATCGTCACGCCGGTCGCCGACAGAATCGCGGCATAGCGCCACCTGAGGTACGCCCTCTCGCGCAACGCCCTATCCCTGTTCGCCCGTGAGAACTCGAAGAACGGGTCCGTGGTTCTCAGGGAGCGTCATCAGCACAACCCGGTCGCCTGCCTGCAGTTCGCTGTTCCCCCGGGGGATGAGGGTCTGCTCGCCGCGGATCACGACGGCGACCAGAGCACTCTCTGGAAGGCTGATATCCTTGAGGAGTCGGCCCACGACCGGCGAGGAGGCATCGAGCAGAATCTCAGTGACGTTCACGCGACCCTCTGCCACGGGAAGGAGATTCGTGATCCGGTCCACCGATGCCCGCTGTTCTATCAAGCTGGCGATGATGGCGGCGGTGGAGAACGCGGCGACTCCAAGCTTCTGGAAGACCTCAGCGTTTTCGGGGTCATTGGCCAGGGCAAGGGCGCGGGGAACGCCATGTTGGAGCCGGGCAAGCTGGCAGATCACGAGATTATCCTGGTCGTGGGGGGTGATCGCAAGCACCACATCGGCACCCATCGCTCCGGCCTCCCTGAGGATCTTCGGGTCGCTGCCGTCTCCGAACACCACCGTGGCAGCAAGCCCCCGTGCGAGGCGTTCGCATTCTGCCTTGTCGCGGTTGACCACGATGACGTCATGCCCCTTCGCGGTAAAGGCCCTGCAGAGGAAGTAGAGCGTGTTCCCGCCACCGACGATGAGCACCTTCATATGACCGGTCCTTTGGCATTGCCATCACCGAGGACCGCCTGGATGAACAGCTCAGCGGCCACCGACGTGGGACAGATGGTCTGGATCCCAAGCTCCGCGTAGATCTGCTCGCGCCTCGGGTCGAACACCCGCGCCAACACGCGGGCAACACCGAAGATCGTGCGCGCGACCTGCGCAACCCAGAGGTTGACGTTGTCGTCATGCGTCGTTGCGATCAGGACCTCGGCCGCCTTCAGCTTTGCCGCGTTCAAGACAGAGATCTGGGTCGCATCTCCCTCCACCTTGAAGCCGCTGAATGCCGGCGTGAGGTTATCGAACGTCTGGGAAGAACGGTCGATCACGACCACCGAATACCCCTCGCGGCTCAGGCGATTGGCGAGGTACGATCCCAGGCGTCCGCAACCGACAATCACCAGGTTGGCGTCTTTGTTCTTCATGGTCTCGGCTCGTCTCGGTACCGTGAGATCATCGCCAGCCTACAGCTGGAGGCGGGAGGTCGGATGAAATGACGTGGCGCGTTCCAGGTTGCTCCTCGCGGGCTTGAAGGTAGGATCGATGTCCAGCGCGGCCCGGTAGAACTTCTCCGCCCCGAGCCAGTCACCCATGATCTCAAGCAACACCCCGAAGAGATTATACCCTTCGGGCTGGCGTGGCTCGGCAGCGATGGCCTTGCGTGCGGTCTCTCTCGCCGGGTCGAGGCTGCCATCATTGATATGACGCTTGGTGAGCTCGATCAGAGTTCGGAAATCGCTGGCGGTGGCTTCTGCGGATCTCGGCCGGGCTGACCGGCTTCTGCACGAAGTCAGCGGCTCCCAGCTTCATTGCCTCCACCGCGAAGTCGATCGTACCATGGGCAGTGACAATGATCACGCGAGTCCGCGGCCAGCCATCCCGGATTCTCCGCAGGACCGCCATTCCATCCATCCCCGGCATGCGCAGATCCAGGATCACGAGTGAGTACCCGGCACTGCCGAGCATCTTCAGTGCTTCCTCCCCATTCACGGCCGTCTGGACCGGCAACCCTAAGGGCTCCAGCGCGCGAGAGATGGTTAGCCGTATGTTCTGCTCGTCATCGACAACGAGAATCCCTTGCTCAGCCTGCTCAGCCATGTGGTCCTCCTATGCAGCCACCGGAACGGTGAACGTGAATGTGCTCCCCTGCCCCGGTGTGCTGTCCACCCAGATCGTGCCCCCGTGTGCCCTGATGATCTCCTTGCATATCGCCAGGCCGAGCCCCGTCCCGCCGCCTTCTCTGCCCTCGACTTGGACGAACTTCTCGAATATCCTCATCTGGTACTCCACCGGTATGCCAGGCCCGTCATCGCGGACAACGACATGGACGTGCCGCCCGATAAGCTCTGCCGACAGCGTGATGCGCCCCCCCTGGTTCACGTACCGCAAGGCATTCGAGATCAGGTTCGTCAAGACCCAGGTGATCTTGGTTGCATCGGCGCGAATGTCGGGCAGATCAGGGGCTACGGTGGCGGTGAGTTCAACGGCCTTGGTCTCAACCTGACCTCGGAATATGCCCTGCACCCGGTGGAACAACGAAGAAGCGGACACGCGCTCGAACTCCATTTCGATCTTCCCTGCCTCGATTCTTGACAGGTCCAACAGGTCGTTCACCAAAGCCTGCATGCGATGGACCTCCTCGTGCGCGACACGAAGCAGCTCCCGATCGCCGTTGGTCGAGTTTTCCCGCTCCCGCTCCAGAAGAAGGTCAATGCTCATCGCAAGACCCGTCAGCGGTGTGCGCAACTCGTGTGAAGCAGCCATGATGAAGTCGCTTTTGAGACGCTCGACCTCTCTGAGGCGGGTAATGTCGCGGAGGAGCACTACGACGCCATGCAACCCCTGAACCCGTCCCCGAACTGCAGTCGCGGACATGAGATACTGCCGCGTCCCCCTCTTCCCCGGCACGGCAATGACGCGTGCTTCATCGGGCATCTCCGGCTGGACTCCCTGAGCTACGGTCTGGCGGACCAACTCGCAGGCAGAGGGCGTCCTTAGTACGTCTTCGCACGTCAAACCGGTCCTGCCGTCAGACTCCAAATGCAACAAATGTCGGGCGGCAGGATTCATGGTGGTGACGTTGAGGCCGGGGTCGAACACAATGAGGCCGTCCTCGATGCTCGAGAGGATGGCCTCACCCTTTTCCTGTTCCGCAATGATCTGTCCTATGTTCATCTGCTGATAGTGGCGGAGCTTCGTAGCCATCTCGTTGAACTCGCGTGCCAAATGCCTGAGTTCTTTTCCCCCCTCGACGGGGACCTGAACAACGTAATCGCCGGAGGATATCCGGCGAGACGCGGAAACGAATCGCCGAAGTGGGCGCGTCATCCGTTCCGCAAACGCCTGGCTGAACATGAGTGCAGCCAGTAGCGACGAGAACGCGACGAGCGTCGTGGACCAGATCGCGCGGCCAGCAACGTGGGAGGCATGTGCGCTGGCGGCGTACATCGTCGCTTCATTGAGATCGTGAAGCCGGAGGCAGGCGTCTCGAACCTTGGCACTCGCGTCGTGCATCGACGTCCTGTAGTGCTGCCAGTCGGGGCCGGGGGCCAGTCCGCGGGTCTGCAGGTCGATCAGTTCAGGCAGGCTGCTCCGATACTCCGCGTAGCCTGACTCGATGGCTTCCACGACCGTTCTCTCGCCTGGAATGGTGATGTTGTCCTTAGCGCGGCCCAACCATTCCAGGAAGGCGGCCTCGTTGTCGCGGAACTCCCGGATTCCCGACTCATGGTCGCCACCGACAGCAAGAAGTACCCCCCGATCCTGTCGGTCCAGCGCATAGATCATGTTCCCGGCCGCGAGAACGCTCCTGTAGTTCTCCCGCAGGATCGAGCCGGTCGCTCGGCCCAGAGCCACTATGTTCACGACCGCCCAGGCAATCACGGCGGA
>JALOPK010000154.1 GCA_025453925.1 Candidatus Eiseniibacteriota bacterium
CCGCGGGGGCCGCTCCGGCGAGGTGACGTATGTGGTCGACGGCGTGAATACCACCGATCCTGTGACCATGACCCGGGGCATCATCATCGACAACAATGCCATCGCTGAAATGTCCGTGCTGTCTGGAGGGTTCAATGCCGAGTTCGGTGAGGCCATGTCGGGCGTGGTGAACATCATCACCAAGGAAGGCGGCGATCACTATTCGGGCGGGCTTGAGTACTATACCGATGACTTCCTAGGGGAGGAGTATGACTACGGCACCAACGACGTAAACCTCAACCTCGGCGGCCCGGTGCCGGGTCTCAACGCCATCCTCAGGGAGGCGACGTTCTTCGCCTCCGGTTCACTGCAGGATACCGACAACCGATACCCCGGCGTCATTCCCAAACCGTACAACGACGAACAGCAGAAGAGCGCCGCCGGCAAGCTCCGGCTCACGCTTGGGCCCGGCATCAAGGCCGTCTTCTCCGGCAACTGGGCCCACAGCCGGTATCACGGGTATTCCCACGCCAGGTCGCGAGGGAACTGGCTCCAAGAAGGCCCGCGCTATGATCGCGGCAACAGCCAGTTGGGGGTATCGTTCACCCACAGCATCAGTCCCCGAACCTTCTACACGGTCAATCTGGCCGGCTTCAACACCTACCTCAAGCGGCAGGCGCAGGACGGCAAGCACTACCGCGACTGGGGAATCATCGGCAGCGGCATGGAGTGGGTCAGTGCCGTCATGGATTCGGTGTACTACGAGGATGTCGGATGGGTCTGGTACGATATCGAGAATCAGCAGTGGCACGGTACCACCGCCGAAGAGCAGTGGCACCGCTACTACCAGAGCCTTGGCTGGTGCACGGTGGACAGCGTGGGGAACGTTACCTGGGACAATCTGGCCCATGAGCGCGAGGCCAGAAACCGGCGATGGTATGACACGGGATCGTGGGAATTCACGTATGATTCCGACTCGACCGTAGTGGGGATTGAGTACGTACCCTTCGACGCGACCGCCTACCTCGAGGAGGTGGAAAGCAGCCCCAACCACAAGAGCGGCAAGTACGGTGGCGACATCCATCAGTTCTACGGCCGCGACCGCGACGAGTTCCGCCACTTCTACTATGACTTCGTGCCCTGGTGGCATCACAGAAACACGACCCACTATACCGCCGATGCGGCCCTGACCCATCAGTTGGGCCGGTTCAATCAGCTCAAAGCGGGGGCCTTCCGCCGATGGAGCACCCTGGAGCTCACCGACCTTCAGTTCCTCAATGAAAACCCGTACAGCGATCATTACGAGATGGAACCCGACAACATGGCGGCCTATGTCCAGGACAAGATCGAGTACGAGGATCTGACCGTGAACGCGGGGCTCCGGTGGGACTACTTCGACCCCAATGCGACGCATTTCGCTCAGATGGAAAGCCTCGACGTCGGCAGAGTTGACGCTGATCCAAAAGACCAGTTCAGCCCTCGCCTTGGCATCGCCTTCGCAGTCACGGACAAGAGCGTGCTCTACACCTCCTACGGCCACTTCTTCCAGCCGGTGGAATTGGGTGAGCTGTACCAGGGGCTCAATGCCGATGTGACCTCCGGCGTTCCTCTCCTGGGCAATCCGGATCTTCCACCGGAGAAGACGGTGGCCTATGAAATCGGCATCAAACATGCCTTCAGCCCGGATCTGGCAGGCGAAGTGACCGCCTATTACAAGGATGTCGAGAACCTCCTGGCGACGCGGAAGATCATTTCGACCCTGAGTCAAAACCCTGTGAACTACACCATCTTCCTCATCGAAGACTTCGCGGTGGTCAAGGGCGTGGACATCACCGCCACGAAACGCGGGACGTCATACCTGTCGGGATCGGTGACATACTCCTACCTCGATGCCAAGGGTACGGGCAGCTCCGCCCGGGAGTACTACGAGCTGTTCCGCGACACGGAAACGCCGCTTCCGAAACGAGAGTACCCGCTGGAGTTCGATATGACCCACAGCCTGAAGGCAAATGTGAACTTCTACATGCCGCCGGATTTCGGCCCCGCCATCGCCGGGTTCCGCCCGCTGGGGGATCTCAACACCAACCTCATGGCGTCGATCTCAACCGGCCCTCCGTACACGCCGACCGACTCCCGCGGCAATCCCGGCGAGGTCGGCTCTCGCAGGCTGCCCAGCGTACAGACCGCCAACCTCCGCATGGACAAGTACATCACGGTCGGCGCGCTCGGCTTGGGGCTGTTCCTGGATGTGCGCAACCTCTTTGACCGGCACAACGTGGTGGACGTGTACCCGGTGACGGGGTTGCCTGACGATAACGGCAATATCCCGCTTCGGGAGAGCTATGCCGACGAGGAGACCTGGCAGCGGGCCGTCGATAACTGGAAGCGCTACGTGGACACTCCCGACAACTACGACCAGCCCAGGACGATCACCGTGGGCGCCACCATGAGGTTCTAGCGCGATGACTCGCCAGGCAAAGGAGAACGCCATGTCTACACGAATCACCCGAGTCGCCCTGGTAGTCGTCGCGCTGGTGCTGGCAGCAGTTCCGTCGGACGGCGCGATGCGCATCAGGCCGGAGCCTGGCCTCTGCCCGGCCCGCGCCCCGGCGCCGACGCTGGCGCCGATGTCCGATCAGTCCTACCCGGTCAGGGTGACCTGGGCCGGCGTCGGCCAGCTTCGCGCATTCACGGTCACCAATGTGGCCCTGCTGGGCCTTTATGAACCGGCGGTGGGATGGGAAGGCTATGACGGCACCTGGCCGCAGGATGTCACCAATTGGAACGGCTACTGCTGCGAATGGCCTGCCGGCTCGCGCCAGTTCTACAGCTTCTCATCGGCAATCTGGGTCGGCGCGATCGTGCCAAGAATCGTCGCCGGGGACACCGTGCGCACCCCCATCGTCGCCACCGGCTCCTATCAACCTGATCTGACGCCGGTGAGCCCGCTGTGGGCCAGCAACCAATGGGGCGCGCCCACTACCGCAGGCGAGGGACAGTTTCTCTTTGTCCAGCCGGGCGAAGAGGCCGCACCATTCCAGATCCAGTGGGGCGATTCCGCCGTCTTCGGCAACTATCTGTACTTCCCGCAGACCGATACGGCCTCCATCAACCCCCGTCGTCGAGCGGCCTTCGGTTCCGGCAGCTATGACCTTCGGCCGACCGACTTCGTCTCCCAGATGGACACGTACTGCATGCTGGGAGACTATGTGCCTGAGGACCAGGGTTACTTCCTGTGGCCCTCATACGGCTATGATGTGGAGCCGTTGGGCGTTCGGATGGAGCAACGAACCTACTCCTGGAGTTATGGTCCGGCGGCAAACTACATCTTCGTGAACTACAAGATCACCAACATGAACACCTTCGCCATCGACAGCGTCTATGTCGGTTTCTATATGGACAATGATGTTGGCCCGGGCGATCTCGAAGCGGCAGGGGTGGGCCCCAATGACGACCTGATCGGGTTCGATCGCGCCCTGAACCTGGGCTACACCTTTGACTCGAACTTCAATGAGCCGGGCTGGGCAAGCAGCGCCGGCTACATCGGCGTCGTGCTCTGCGAAACGCCGCAGAACCCCGGGGCATCCGCTCCCCTGGGCCTCACGGCATTCTCGACGTGGACCAGGGAAGGGCCCGAGCAGGATGTTGACCTCGAGGACCGGGACAACCTGAAGTATGCGCAGCTTCGCGGCACCGGCATACCGGACGATCCGGATGACCGGGTGTTCGAGACGTTCGAGGAACCACAGGACGTGCGCCACTTGAGCGGATCGGGGCCCTACATTCGGATGCAACCTGGCGAAACCGTCAGCGTCACCCTGGCGGTGGTCATGGGTCAGAGCCTCGATGATTTGAAGGGCAACACGCAGCGAGCGATCCAGCAGTTCCAGATGGGCTACCTGGGTACGGCCCCGCCGTCATCTCCGCGGGTAACGGTCACGCCGGGAGATCGAAGGGCATTCCTGAGCTGGGACAACTCGCCGGAGCAGACCACCGACCTCATCACCGGCGAACAGGACTTCGAAGGGTATCGCATCTATCGATCACGCACGGGAGTGGAGGGAACCTGGCAGCTCCTGGCCGATTATGATGTCGCGGGCAGCACGACGGCGAAATCGGTGTCCATGAGCTATGCCCGGGGCGGCAGCGAACTCCGGTTCGGCTTCGCGGGCTTCTGGGGCGCGGGCCAGGACACCATCGCCTACGTCGGAAACGACTATGCGCTGGAGTTCCACGGCGATTCCACCTTCTCCGTCTTCAACACGGATCAGCAGAGCCTGTATTCCTACGACACAGAAGCACGCGATGTCTTCACTGGCGACTTTTGCGTGGTCGATCCGGTCAACGATGCGGTGGTCTACCCCGCGCCCGAGACGGGCAATCCGTTCGTAGGCCCGTGGGTCGACGGGGCGCGGATCTACATCGATGGCTTCTACGTGCGCATTCAGTCGGGCGTGCCAGATCCCGCCGACCCGGCCGGGACGGTGTACGTGCCGGTCCAGGGCGACCTGTTCACCATCGCGGCCTTCGGATGGAACCTCGTTGGAGAACAGACTGGATTGTACTACTCCTACGTTGACGAAAGCTTGATGAATGGCCTGACCTACTACTACGCGGTGACATCGTATGACCGAGGTTCGCCGGCCCAGGGAATCGAGCCTCTGGAATCAAGCGTTTCTCAGTCGAAGACTCGCGTCGTCCCGCACTCACGACCGGTGGACCGCATGGACTCCGATGCGCAATGGACCCGGCTCTCCCCATCCGTCGGCAACGGGGAGTTCTACGTGCGCGTGGCGCAACCCGCAAACGTGACCGGCCACACCTATCGCGTGGAATTGATCGGTGAGGCAGGTGCGCCGGCATGGCAGGCAATGCTGCGAGACGTGGACGCTGACCGCGTCGTGTCAGAGGACATACCGGTGCTGCGGTGGGATTCCACCGACACGACGCAGGTGCGGCAGGTTCTCGTACCCGATGATCTGGCCGATGCGCCGCTCGTGGATGGGCTGTTGATGGTACTCAAAGCGTCAAGCCGTACACGGGTGGACGAGGTGAGTTGGACCGAAGGCAGCACCAGCACCTGGGTGGCCACGGCCCAAAACTGGAACCAGTATCTCGACCGGTTGGAGCCCTACAGCTACCAGATGACTTTCCCCGAGGGCGGAGGCGTGGATGTGGCGGGTAATCCGGTGCCGTGGCACATCCAGAATATGACCTTGAGCACACCCGCCAAGACACACCTCTTCCATGGAGCGGGAGGCGATCCCAACGCGTGGGATTCCAGCGACTACGTGTTCATCCTGAAACAGGGAGCAACGGCATTCAGCCCGACTCAGGCGGTCATCCGGTTCTCCATGAACATGGCGGACAGTACGGGCCCCGCGGGCGTGAGCGATACGCTCCTGATTACGACCATGCGGCCCTATTACACGGGAGATGCCCTCGAGGTGCACACGGTGAGTCCAGAGACACCGCGGCAGCACTATGACCTGAGCGCGGTCCGGGTTGTGCCGAATCCCTACTACTTGCGGGCGGCGTGGGACACCAACCAGTACAACCGCTGGGTAAACTTCGAGCACCTGCCCTCACGATGCACCATTCGGATCTTCACCGTTGCGGGGCTTTTGGTCCGGGAAGTGGAGCACCAGGCAACCGCGGATGACACATCCGCGCGGTGGGACCTCTTGACATCCGAGCAGATGCACTGCACGAGCGGGCTGTACGTCTACCAGGTGGAAGACCGAAACACCGGGAAGACGGCAGTGGGCAAGTTCGCCATCCTACGATAGGAGGAGACCATGACCCGGACACACGTATGTATGCAGAGCCTGGTGTTGGCGAGTCTTCTTCTTTGGAGTGGCGCCGCCCAGGCACGAATCGGAGGCGCGGGGACGCAGTTTCTCTCAGTGGGCGGTGGCGCGCGGTCCATCGGCATGGGTGGTGCGGTGAGCGCTCTGGGAGGGGACATTGAGGCGGTGTACTGGAACCCTGCCGGCATCGCACTGCTGGAGGGCACGACTGTGGGATTCACCCACACGATGCTCTACGCAGACATGTCGTTGGAGGATGCCGCGGTGGCGATCCCCGTCATGGACGGGGTCATCGGAGTCAGTGGCCTGGCCTTCCTATCCGGTGATATCGACGAGACCACCGAGGAGATGCCCGATGGAACCGGGGAGACCTTCTCGGCGAACTCCATGGCGGTAACCCTCTCGTATGGCCGCATGATGACGGACAAGTTCGCGGCCGGGCTGAGTTTTCGCGTGATCCGCGAATCCCTTGCCGACGTTTCCGCGACCAGTTGGGGATTCGATCTGGGCGGATCGTACCACGTTGGGTGGAACCTGCGCCTTGGCTTTGCCGTGGCGAACTTCGGGCCTGACATGGAGCTTTCCGGCACGGCGCTGGAGGAGACATGGGGCGACGATGAGTGGAGCGATACCCAGGACGACGATCTTCCCGCCCTTCTCCAACCGGAGCCGTATCCGATGCCCATGACGTTTCGTGCGGGCATCGCGTATGACCTGGCGCTTGGCGCGGCGGGCGCGTTGACGGCCTCCCTGGAGGGCTCGCACCCGGTTGACCAGGATGAGGCGATGGCGCTCGGAGCACAATACGCCTACGCCGGCCGGTACTTCCTCCGGGCCGGGTACAACACCGTCAACAACATGCAGTGGAGCGCCGGAGGCGGGGTGCGCATTCCCGCGGGCGGCACGGACGTGAGCGTCGACTACTGCTACCAGCAGCACGAGTACCTCGACGGGGTGCATCGCCTCGCCGTCGGCGTCTGGCCGAAGTAGCGACACGGCAGCGAGGAGTGAGCCTCCTCGCTGCCGTGTAGTTCACAGTCTACAGTTTACGGTTCACGGTTGAGCTTCGCGGAGAGCTATCGGCTATCGGCTGTCGGCTCTGCGCTCGACCCCACCGGTGGGAACCCCGCATCCAATTGTGCAGGGGCAACCGGCTCTTGGTCTAGCACCCAGAGTCGACGCACTGCGACGCCCCCTGTCGGGCATACCTCGCGCAGCGGTCTGTGGGCGCGGCTTCAGCCACTGTTGCTTCGTTTCGGGTTTCGGATTTCGTGCTTGGCTGCGGCCTTCCCCTCCCCCTCCGCATGTGGGTGCGCCTGCTGGTACGCTTTCCGCATGCGTTCCAGGGTGAGATGCGTGTAGATCTGAGTGGTGGCGAGACTGGTGTGACCGAGAAGCTCCTGCACTGCGCGAAGCTCCGCCCCGCGATCCAGGAGGTGGGTGGCGAAAGTGTGACGGAGGAGATGCGGGTGCACGCCGCCGACGCCGGACCGGCCCGCCCACGCGGCGACGATGCGCTGGATGCTCCGAGTGCTCAGCCTTCCTCCCGCTCCGCGCCCCGGAAACAGGGGTCCCTGATACGACCCGGCCTCGACTGCCCGGTGTTCCAGGTGGGCATGAACCGCGGCAATGCAGGGTCGGCCGAGGGGGACGATTCGCTCTTTTCCGCCTTTGCCGTGGACGCGGATCAGTCTCGCATCGAGATCCAGGTCGTCCACATCGGCTGAGACCACCTCCGACGCTCTGAGCCCCGAACCGTAGAGCAGCTCGAGTATCGCGCGATCCCGAAGTGCTTCGGTGTGGTCAGGGTCGGGCGCCTCGACGAGGGTCGCCGCCTGCGCCTCGGAGAGCACCCGGGGCAGCGCACGGCGTTCCTTGGGCCGACTCAGCGTGACCGTGGGATCATGACCCTCAACGCCAT
>JALOPK010000010.1 GCA_025453925.1 Candidatus Eiseniibacteriota bacterium
GGCATGCCCAGAGTGAAAGCGAGCTCATGGCTGCATGGGTTGGCCGCGCCTACCCGGAGCGTGAATTCCTGTGGGCCGCTGTTGGCTTCATCTCCATCGACGGTGCCGCCGGCCAGCCGTACCCGGGAGAAGATGCCGTCGCCGAACGTGCCGTCTCCCACATCGAAGCGCATCCGAGCCGCGTACACCGAGTCATCGGCCGCGCGCCAGATCGCGGCAATGATGGGGTGCCCCTCAATGAATCCGGGGCCTCCGTCCTGGCTACCCCAGGCATCGACGATCAGAGGCCACGTTCCGTCAACTACCGCGGCCCCCACGCACAATGCACCGTCGAAGATGCCGATCTCGTCCCCCGGCGAGAGGGGTTCGCCGTCGACCAGCGCTTCAGCGACCACGATGGCATAGGGTTGTCCAGTCTCCGCAACCGACGTGAACACGCTGGTGCCGGAGCCGTCCCATGCCGCCAACCATACGTCGTCGAAGTAGTTCCACCCACCGTTGAGGGCCAAAGCGCCGAATCCCACCCCCGAGAACGGGAGCGTCGTGGTGGCGAGGATACCGTTGTAGAGCACGTCTCCCTGATCCGTCGCTACCATGGCATGCAGTGATCCGCCTCGGGCGTGCAGCCGATGGCGGTACCAGACGTTGCGCGCATAGGTCGTGGCGGTGTCGAGCGGCGCCACGCTGGCGTCCGGCGAGATCGTGCCGTACCAGAGATGGCCGGCACCGTCAATGAACAGGGCATAGAGGGTCTCCATGGTGTCCTGGATGCCGATGGCCCCGCCCATGCCGGCGCCGGGGAGGGGGTACCGGGCGAGGTTGAACCACGCATCGAACTCGAGGCCGCCCACGGGAGCGAACTCCCGGCTCAACGCCGTAATGCCCGCGTTGCTCCCTCTGACCCCGACGGCGTGGGATCCGCCGTGGACGGGAGCGTCTACGATGATGGGCGCATTGTTGCCTTCGTATTGCACCGCCCAGCCCTCCAGCCCTTCTTCGAAGTCGGCGGTGAAGGGGATACCGTATGCGTTTTCCCAGCACACCGCGATCAGAGGCTGCAGGGACTCGCCAATCTCATGGACCGCCGAAACGACGATGAGGTACAGACCTGATGAAGGGAGCGGCACCGACGATGAGGGCGTCTCGGTCGAGTCGATCCAGGCGCCGTTCATGTACACGCGGTAGCGCAGCAGGCCGCTCACGTCTGCGGGAGGCTGCCACGCCAGATCCACGGCGCCGGAGGCCGGATCCAGGGTCGCCGTGAGGCCGCTAGGCGGCGGGGCAGCCCAATTGACAGACATGCTCACGACGACGTCTGCGTCGTCGGGCAAGAGGCAGGGCGCATCCGTGGACATGGCGCCGATGCCAGCGCTCATATCCTCGATCCAGACCACGTTGAGTGCCCCGGCGCGACCATCGCCGGGATCGGTATCCCAGGCCCGTATGAAGAAGGCATTCGGCGCGGCAGGATCGATGAACGCGAGGGCATCGGTGATATCCAGCAGCACCGCCGCGTCAGGAGGGTAGTAGACGTGGCCGGATTCTGACATGGGGTTGAAGTCGAAGAAGCGCCGGAGGAGCAGCGGGTCTTCAGGAGCGCCAAGGCCTACATCGAACCGCATGGCATAGCGATCGCCATGAGAGATGCCGATCCGGGCAGCAAGCGCAGGTTCGTACCCAATCCTGTCCTGGGCGTAGAGCACGTAGCCGTAGCTCGTTCGGGAACTCATGACCGCCTCGTAGGACATCCAGAAGAAGCCGCTATCCCCCCACTGCGGGCCGAAGGAGTTGACGATCCGGAACGCGCCGATACCGTCGGCCGTGACCCGCGCATCGTCGAATCCGACTACGCAGACGTCATGCCAGTACAGCCTGCTCCCCAAGGCCTCCGCGACGCAGTAGGTCGTGTCGTAGGCGATGATGTTCGGGAAGTTGGCAAAGCAAAGGATGCCCAGGACTGCCGTGTTCCCGGCCAGGAGGTGCTCCTTGAGCTCCTGCACGCCTTCGACGGTCCGGGTGGAGATCGTAGCCGTGCCCAAGCTGCGGAAGCGCATGCCGCTGCGGAACGCCGCCTCGGTGGGGAAGTCGAGGTAGCCCGTGGGGCTGTAGGGCATGTCGGCCATGGTGGCGCACCCCATGCTCTCGAAGACATGGAATGCGTCGGCCCGGGCGTTCGTGCCTTCGGAGGCGCCATTGTCGACACCGCCGTTCGTGAGATTGTACACGAACGCCGGGCTACACTGGTGCGCCGGGTCGGTGAGATCCCAGCCGAATTCCTGACCTTGCACGTAGGTCAGGTGGTAGTAGGCCGCTGCCCATGCGTAGCAGCTGCCTCCCACCTCTTGATTCGAGACGGGCGGCAGGCCCGCCGAGTTGTCACACCACTGCCGCGGGGGAGGAGCGGCCGGAAGCGACGACGCGGAGAAAGGCGCAAGGAGCGAGAACGCCACGAACCAGACGAAACGGATCACGAAGAGTGCCTCCTGACTGTGATCCCTGACGACGACGCGGGTGTTTCTACGCAAGCCGCGTGCCATGTCGAATCCCCTGCAGGTCAATGGAGAACTTCTTGCGCTCGTCCGTGCGTGTCTGCCGGCGCCTGCAGAGCCGTCCATTTTCGACGACATCGCTCTACGCGTCACGGGTCATCCCCATGGTAGACATTGACACGGGATTTCAGGTCCCATAGAATAACAACCGTTGAGTGAATAATGAGTGGGATCACTCGCATTCACCATGATGGTCTCGTCACTTGTCCCGTTTCCCAGGGAGGGAGCGCATGCGCGTTTTCGCGGCCATGGTGCTTCTGGCGCTGGCGGCCGTTGGCGGCCCGGCGTTCGGAGCGGACAGAATCGTCCACTACGAGCACTTCACCTCAGCCGGCTGACCCACCTGCCCTTCGATCGCAGGTGTGGTCGATCAGTGGGAGGATGCATACAGCTCCAATGAGATCACCTGGGTCGGGTACACCAATAGCGACCCGTTCTACTCCAGTCGGATGAGCTACTACGGCATCACGGCGGTCCCGACCATTTGCGGCAATGGCACCTCCGATGTCTGGCCATGCAATCAAAGCACGATGAATGCAGACTACGCCGCACACAACGAGCTCCCCTCGCCTCTCTCCGTCACGCTCATCGAGAACGGGATCGCCGATTTCACCGCGCGCATCGTTGCCGAGGAGGCGGTGACCGGCGCCAGGTTCGTGATGGTGGCTGTGGAGGACGATACGGTCCCTGGCTACGGCGGAAGCCAGACCCATCTGCCGTTCCATGCGCGGGCATTCATGACTGCTGTCCAGGGGGATGACTTTTCATTGGCCGCGGGCGCCAGCGTTGACA
Source organism: Candidatus Eiseniibacteriota bacterium (assembly GCA_025453925.1). GTDB lineage: Bacteria > JAFGKV01 > JAFGKV01 > JAFGKV01 > JAFGKV01 > JAFGKV01. Next base: position 3,342 of record JALOPK010000010.1, read on the forward strand.
TCCGCCGGACCTTCACCGTGAGCCCGGGCTGGTACTATCAGAAGATGGGAGTCGCGTGCTGGGTCCAGATCGCGGGTGGTTCCGACCCCAGCCCGTCGCCCAGCATCCCAGTCCTCCATCAGGTGCTCCAGTCGGCGTTCCGGCCGGCGTGGTTCCAGCCCGCACAGAGCACCTTCAACGGTACCGAGCTGCAGCTCACGTGGACACCGATGTGGGAAGCGGCGCAGTTTTGGATATATGGGGAACGGAATGAGGCGTACTTCTCGCCGGGTCTTGCCCCCGGTTATGCCCATCGGCTTGCAACTCTGCCCGCAGGCTCGACGCTGTGGTCAACGACCACCGGACTCAGCAATCCCACGGACAACTGGACGTACCTGATCGTCGCCGTTGATTCCGACGGTCTGGAGATCACCCGCTCCAACAGGCTGGGTGAGTTCGAGTTCGAAACACCGTAGCGGGCAGTCGGCTCTGACTGTCCACGATTCGGGGCGCCGGCAAGCCCCGCGACGCCTAATGGGAAGGAGAATGGAATGAGGAAACGCCTGATGCCATGGGCGAGCGTGCTTGCCATGGCCCCCCTGGCGTACTCGGCCACCTTCTGGGTCGAGCCCGACGGCAGCGGTGACTACCCGACCATCCAGGCCGCGATCAACGCCGCTTCGCCCAGCGATGAGATCGTTCTTGGCGACGGCGTGTTCACCGGGGATGGCAACAGGAACATTGACTTCGTAGGCAAAGCCGTCACCGTTCGTTCCCAGAGCGGAGACCCCGCCACATGCGTGATCGATGTGCAGGGGAACTTCGACTACATTTCCGACCAGGGGTTCTCCTTCCACTCGGGCGAGGGGCCGGGCTCGGTGGTCAGGGATCTGACCATTACGAATGCGGTCGCCGATGGCGCCTGACCATCGTGCGATGGCGGCGGGGTCCGCTGCCAGGGTGCTTCTCCTTCTCTCATCAACGTCATATTCCTCAACAACTTCGCCGTCGTCGGCGGGGGTGCCGCGTTCCTCGAGAGTTTGCCCACCATCTCGGGCTGCGTGTTCAAAGGCAATCGTTCGCTGACCGACGGCGGCGGGCTCTATCTCTCCGTCATCGATACCGCGACGGTCGGTCGGTCGCGCTTGCCCGGCGAGGATCCCAGCCTCCGGGCACCCGACGGGATCCGCGCGATCACCGTCACCGCCTGCGTGTTCGACAGCAACTATGCCTACGGTTCGGCCGGGTATGGCGGCGGCCTGTGCATCCTCGGCCCGAATGCCGTGACCGTGCGCGGCTGCACCTTCGGCCGGAACAGCGCAGCCAACGGCGGGGGCGTCGGCCTTCCCGATGGCATCGTGTACATGGAGAACACCATCATTGCCTTCAATACCCGCGGCGGCGCTGTCGGCATGAACGCCGGCGGCAGCGCGACGCTTCAGTACAGCGATCTCTCCGGCAACACCGACGGAGACTGGACGGGGTCCATCGCGGACCAGAACGGCATCAACGGGAACATCTCCCTGGATCCACTGCTCGCAGGGGCTGCGTCCGGCGACTACCGGCTGACGTCGGGCTCGCCCTGCATCGACACCGGTGATCCGGCCGCTACACCCGATCCTGACGGCAGCCGGGCTGACATGGGCGCGCGGTTCTTCGACCAGTCATTCGACCTGACGGCAACGGTAACCGGGGGCGTGATGAATCTGGCGTGGACCAGTTCACCCCGGGCTGCCGCCTACTGGATCTACGGGGCGGTCAACGAGCCCTTCTTTGCGCCGGGACTCGGGCCGGGATACGCGCACCGACTCGCCGTGGTGGGTTCGGGCACACTCACATGGTCCAGTAGCGCCGGCGTCGGCGATCCCGCGACCAACTGGTGGTATCTCGTGGTGGCCGCCGGCCAGAACGGCCTTCCGATTCTGCCCTCGCCCCGCGTGGGCGAGTACGACAGGGCCTGGGACACCCCGTAACCGCCCCGGAGACGCTCCCCCTGGGGCGGCTCGCCCCCCCGCCGGCGTCTCTTGACGGCCCCGTCTGCCCGCCTAGACTCCGGCAATGCCGAGACCTGGCGCGCTATGCCCGGGAACGCCCCGGGTGGAGGGAGGGAACGATGACTCGTCTGCACCGCCTCGTGGTTCTTCCCGTGGGGGGCGCGGTACTCGCCGCGCTTCTTGGGCTGTCCTGCGGCACTGATCCCGAAAACGACCAGCTGGAGCCGGGCATTCCCGGTCAGGTGGTGCGCACCGATCAGTATGCCACCATCGAGCATCCCGACGGGTGGGAGATTCACCTGCCCTTGGGCGCCGTTTCGCCGGACAAAGAGGGGCGCACCGGAGAGATGCTCTTCAGCATCGAGGCCGAGGACATGGCCACGCTCGGCCTGCCCGCCGCCGCGCCCTCCGGGTGGAGTCTCGCCGGCGAGCCCGTGAGCTTCGGTCCCGAGTGGTTCACCCTGGCTGCCCCTGCCACCGCCACGATTCCCCTGGCCCCGTCGGTGGATCTCGCCTCGTTGGACGCGTGCCTTTTCGCCTTCGACCGACCGGCCTCTCGATGGGTGGCCCGGGGCGGCCGTGTCGCCGCGCAGGCCCGCACGCTCTCGGCCGACATGGTGGGCCTCGACCCCCATGTCGTCATGACACGTCCAATCTCCTCCACGGCGTGGGGCGCCATTGCCGTTGACGCCATCGCCGGCTACCAGTTCATCCTGAGCGTCGAGAGCGTCCAGCTGGGCTACTTCTCTGATGAAGCCGATTTCGATGCGGCGTGGTGCCATCTCCGGGTTCCGGCGTTGGATGATCCCGTCACCCCGTCCGGCGGGCGCCTGTACCTGGTGGTGCCCCAAGGCATCTATCACCTGGCCGTCGGCGCATACCGCGCCACGGATCCCCGGGCGAGCCTTCCCGAGTACCTAGGTTATGGAAGAACTACGGTGACCGTGGGCAGCCCGCACTACGACTGGATCCAGCCCGGTCACGAGGACTACACACATGCCGTGGCCCTGGGAGACCTGTCGTGGTGGGCCGATCCCTCCCATTTGACCATGGCCGCGCAGCCGAACGTGCCCACGGCAACGCCGTCGGTAGGCATCGGTGCGCTGAATGTTCGGCTTGAGTGGGCCGCGGCGGCCGATCTCGACCTCTGGGTCGTCGATCCGTGTGGAAACCGGGTCTGGGGCGGCGCGGTCGAGGCCACCTGCAACGATGCCATCGGCCTTCTCGACCTGGACAACCAGTGTTCCCGTCTGGTTCCCGGGAAACCGGAGAACGTATTCTGGCCCGCGCCCGCCCGGGGGACCTACCAGGTGTACGCGGATTACTACGAGGACTGCGGCGGAACAGGACGCCTGTACTACACGTTGCGCTGGCTGGTCGGCGGCGCGGTCCACGCCCGGCACGGATGGCTGTTGCCGCCGGAGTGGACAGGCGTCGTCGGCGACGAGGTGATGCTCGCGGAGTTTACATACTGATCCCGCCGCGCCTTTCATCCGATACGATGGTCTCCCGGATGATAGGACGTCGACCCGTACGATGATTTCCGAGATCGCCGCAAAAACCATCCTGTCGGCGGTGCCGCAGCCTGACCCGTGGTTCGGCCTCCGCTACTCCATGAACCTGTACCGCGGCTGCCAGCATCAGTGCATCTACTGCGATTCACGGAGCACGTGCTACGGCATCGAGAACTTCAGCGACATTCTGGTGAAGGCCAATGCCATCGAGCTTCTGCGCCGTGAACTTCCACGGAGACGCGTCAAGGGCACCATCGGTACCGGCTCCATGCACGATCCCTACATGCCGCTGGAAGCGGAACGACGGCTTACCCGTCGCGCGCTGGAAGCCATTGCGGAGCATCGGTTTCCCGTGCACGTCATCACCAAGAGCGATTTGGTCGTGCGCGACGCCGACGTGCTCTCGGGCATCAGCGCGGTCTATGCGGCGGTCAGCTTCACCATCACCACCGCAGACGACTCCCTGGCCGCCAGACTTGAGCCAGGGGCTCCTTCCGTTTCCCGTCGGCTCCGCGGCATGGAGGCATTGTCCGGACGCGGCGTCTTGGTCGGCGTGGTGCTCATGCCCATCTTGCCCTTCCTGGAAGACACCGAGGGCAATATCCGGGCCATCGTGACGCGAGCGCATCAGGCCGGTGCGGCATACATCGTCCCCGCCTTTGGCATGACCCTGCGTGACCGGCAGCGCGACTACTACTACGCGCAGCTCGACTGTCTGTTTCCAGGGCTGCGGAAGCGCTACGAGCAACGTTTCGGGGACCGATACTCCTGTGGGGTTCCCAACGCCCACCGATTGGAGGAGTGCTTTCGTAGCGTGTGTGCCGACAGAGGACTCGCCATCCGGATGCCAGTGTACCCGGCACCCTCGGCAGAACAACTTTCTCTGTTCTGAGGGTCTCCCGGGAGCGTCGAGCCGGATCTTATCCGGCGAGAGGGATCGGTTTGGTCCACGTGTGTGGCGGGCTGCCTGCAGGAAGCCCCTTCACAATCCGCCGGCACCACATGTCCAGTCGATCAGTCGGGATGTCGAGGTTCTCGGAAACCGAATCCAGCGGCTCGCCGTGGAGTACTCTCCAAACGGCCTGAGCCTCGCATAGCGACGCGAACCGTGCCCGCCGCAACTCCATGTCGGGTATCGTCGTCGACCTCATCGCGCATTACCTCCTGGGCGCATGGCAGGTGATGTTATCTCTTGTATAGAGGCCAGGATAGCCGCTGACCATGAGCCCGATGCGAACGAAGCGTGTGTTCCCGATGAAGGGAGGAATGGGAGTGCGTGGCGCCCCCGCCCCGCCCCGCGAGAGCCCCGCACGCCAGATCCCCGGCCACCCTTCGAGGGGGCCGCATCAGGGAGCGGAACGGCGCGCACTGGGTGCCGAAGCCCGGCGGTGCCTTCCCTCATCCCGCGCGCGCAGATCCGATGGCTGAGCCCATTCCGGTGCCGATCCGGGATACAGATACGGATCCCTCAAGGCGGCGTCGCAGGGGTCGAGACGCCGGTTCTCGTATCCTTTGCGCGAGGCAACGACGCGGTAGTCAAATGGCAGGCTCGTCGAGTCGTCAGCGGCGATGACTTCGAATCCGCGCGTTGCCTTCGTCACATAGAGACCCGGACACGGTCCGCCCGGCTGGATGAACACCATGAAGGGATTGAGCGAGTCTATGGTGACGGTCTCCAGGAACACCGGATCGAGTTCGACATGGGAACGGCCGTGGACCACCTGCCCTGAGCCGAAGTCCTCGAACCAGTTCTCCGGGCTCTCCAGGCAGTACAGCATTCGCGGGCCCCGAGAGGTCGTTACCACGCAGCTCTTCGTGCCGCTGGCTGCGAAGTTGCCTGACGCGTAGACCGCGTATCCCGACGTTGCGCTCGCCGCGCCGTACACGCCATAGGTCTGGCCGGAGGGAGCGCTGGCCCACCCGGCAACGCCGTAGCCTTGGGGTGACCAGCTATCGAAGAACCCGCCGCAGGAGGCGCCTCCACCCTCGCCGTGGCCCTCGACGCCGTGACCGCCGGCTGCGACACTCAGCCCCATTACGCCCACCGCCAAGTCGTCTCCGCTGGCCTGGGCAGCGAAGTTCATGCCCGAGACACCATAGCCTTCGGCCGAGCTGGCATCGCCGTAGACTCCGCAGGTGGGGCCCGTACTCGCCGTGGCCCACGCACCAACGCCGAAGCCGCCGGTGGAGGGACTCGTGAAGTAGCCGCCGCAGTCGCCGCACCCCTCGATGCCATGGCCCCCGGGTGAGAGGCTCCGGCCCATTACGCCGACCCCGTCCAGACCGGAGGAGTCGTTGATCCCCAAGACACCACAGCCCTGTGATGAGCTGACGTGGCCGTAGACGCCGCGGGTCTGGCCGGAGGTGGCGCTGGCGAGCCCAGATACCCCGTGACCGGAGGGTGAGCTCGTCGAGCCGTGGACCCCGTGGGTCACGCCCGAGGTGGCGGTGGCCACGCCACGGACACCCCAACCCTGCGATGAGTTGACCTGGCCGTGGACGCCGGCGGCCTGGCCGGACGCAGACTCGTTGATCCCGAACACGCCATAGCCGGAGGGTGAGAAGGTCTGGCCGTAGACGCCATAGGTCGAGCCGGTGGTGGCGGTGGCCGATCCCGTGACGCCATGCCCCCCGGGCGAGATGACTTGGCCGCAGATGCCGGTCGTCAGGCCGGTGGTGGCGGCGGCGAACCCGAAGACGCCATAGCCGGAGGGCGAGTAGGTTTCGCCGTAGACGCCACGGGTCGAGCCTGCGGTGGCGGTGGCCGATCCGGTGACACCATGGCCTTGCGAGGAGCTGACCTGGCCGTAGACGGCGGCGGTTCCACCGGTGGTGGCGCTCGCGAGAGCATAGACGCCGCAGCCGGAGGGTGAGAAGGTCTGGCCGTAGACGCCATAGGTTCCGGCGAGTTCCGACGTATTGGTCACCGCGAGGGCGGCCCGCGGACCCTGCGACACTGCCCCGGCGATCTCCGTGCCGGGGACGAGACCGGCGGCAGTGAACGCGTAACCCGTCGAGCAGAGCCGTACCCTTGGGGACTGATCCTCGCCCGCGAACGTGATCTGGAACCAAAAGTCACGATCGAACGCCAGGGAGAGAGCCGGCTGAGGACTCTGACCCAGGATGACCGAACACACGCCATCATTCACCTGGGTCAGCAGGACGCCGCTATCCCACAATTGCGTGCCGGCGGTGGACGCGTCGAAGATGCGGACCCGCATGTTGTAGACACCGTCGGCGATCGGCGTCCCTTGGGAGTCCGTGATTCTGCCCTGGTAGCTGATCACCCGGGGGATGTCCGCCCGACACCAGGTGGAGATGGCGATGAGAAGGCCAAGGATCATGGCAGATAGTGTCATCGGGAAACCTCCGACGGAATGACCGTGCCGCGAGTCTGCCTCGACTGGATGACACGCGCCGGTCTGCATGAGGACGGGTAGCGACGGCGGTCCCGGCCGCGGGACGGGGCAGGTTCGCTACGTTCACGGGTGCGTCGCTCACCGTCAGCAGGCGGCACCGCACCGGTCCTGACTACTCGCGGTGCCCCGTGGCGCCGGAGACGGATCAGGGAAACGCGCGAATCATGAACCGGGCGACCAAGGGTTTTCCAAGCGGAGGGGCAGCAAAGGACGGCATGTATGTGGCCGGTCCCTCAGGAGGAAGAACAGGATGACTTTCCGCGAGAGAACCCCGTCGGATTCCCGCAGACACGCCAGCGTGACATCGAGGTCCCGGGTGCGTGAAGCCAGACCCGAAGTCGGAGAAGGGCCGCGGGATCGACGTCTTCGAGAGGATGGCGGCTTGCCCTCAATAGAGTCGAGGACGCGTTCTGGGATGATGGCGTGGTTCGTTGGAGGAGAGGAACCGGCCGGTGGCGGAGGCTTCCCCTGCGTTCGAGGAGCCCGCGTGTCGGGCGAGCGACCCGGCTTCGGGCTCTGCCGGCGGTCGGGCACTCCCGAGGGCGCACACCCCAGCCGGAATACCGAGCGCCACCCGACCCCAGACTCCGGATCCCGCGCACTACCGGGCAGCTACTGCGCGAACACGTCGCGAAACAGGCCCAGCATGGCGTTCCATGACCGGGCCTCGGCTTTCGCGTCGTAGCGCTGAGGATCATGGCGGTGGGTGAAGCCGTGGACCGCATTGCCGAACATCATGAGATACCAGTCGACCCCCGCATCACGCATCTCCTGGATGAACCCCCTCAGTTCAGCGTCGGGAACGGCAGAGTCGCTGCCGCCGTGGCACGCCAGGATGGTGCCCTTGATCTCCCGCGCATCCTCCGGGTGAGGGGTTGACAACCCGCCATGGAAGCTGACCGCCGCCTTGATGTCCACCCCGCTCCGCGCCAACTCCAGGGCGCCGGTGCCGCCGAAGCAGTAGCCGATGACTGCCAGCCGAGCCCCGTCGACCTCCGGCCTGCTTCGCAGCATATCGAGCCCGCGCTGCAGCCGGCGGCGGTACAAGGTGACGTCGTTCTTGTACTTTCCTGCGGATCGTCCCGCCTCGCTCTGGCTTCCGGGGCGATCATCCTGCCCGTAGATATCACATGCGAACGCGGCGTACCCCTCCGAGGCGAGGCGATCGGCGATCTCCCTCTCGTGGTCTGTCAGCCCCATCCACTGATGCACCACCAGCACCCCGGGCACCGGTGCGGCGAGCTCGGGCGGAAGAGCCAGATAACCCTCCAACGCAACCTCGCCGTCGGCGTAGGGTACTGTCCCGCCGGGCTGCGCATGGACGAGAATTGGGGTGAACGGCAGGGTCAGTGCAAGGATCAGCCGGGGCAGCATTCGAACTGCGCAGAATGACACGGGCAGGTCCTCCGGAAGAGGGGTAAAGGGTGCGGCGCCTGCGCGGCGCATGTCGAAACAGGAATGCAAGAGCCGGGCCTGTCTCACAGGGGGGGCGCCTTGATGCCTCGTCGCGGAAACCCCGATCAGTCGAAACGCGGGTTTCGTGGGGGCCGGCCACCATCGCCCCGGCACGCCATCCGGGAGCTTCGTGGTATATTGCGCGTCGCGATGTTTGCGTCGTTCTCCAGTCGCCTGCCTCCGACACCACGGGAGTCGATTGCATATGGAGCCCTGCAGAATCGAGTGGATCACCATTCCCGCGCCGGACCTTGAGGCGGCGAAGGCATTCTACGGCAATGTCTTCGGCTTTGATCTCAAGGAGTTCAACGAACGGTTCTGGGTGTTCAAGGCCGGCAACCTCGGCGGCGGGCTCGACCGGGATCTCCCCGTCGCCCCACCGGGTATCGGTTTCTCCATCACCGTCTCCGATATCCCCGACACGCTCAGGACTGTCATCGAGCATGGCGGCCAGGTGCTCAGTGAGCCCTACTCCCTCGGCCCCGGCGCGGGCTTCTGCGCCCGAGTCGCCGACCCCAACGGCAATGTGCTGGAGCTCTACTCGGAGTCACCGCCGGAGAGTGGCGAGCGGCAGGAGTTCACGGGGCTCGACGTGGGGACCGAAGCCTGAGGTCCAAAGAAGGAGGATCCTTGATGGCGATCCAGAAATGCCCGATCTGCTTGGCGACGGTCACACCCAATCCGCGATATCCGAGGTTTCTCTGCAGACAGTGCGCGACGCGGGCGACCTCGGTGGATGGACGGCAACTGGAGTTTGCCAATACTGACTTCACGGGCGGCTTCGCCGCCAGCTACGCGGATTCCGGTGAGGAGTACCCGAGCCATGAGTGCTATGTGGACGGCGTGCGGTGCCATGCGGATGAAGCTCGGTTTGGCGGCATCGTCATCGAGGCAGTCGCGGAGGCCCGAGTGCCGCACCCCGAACGGTGAGGCGGCGGGCGGCTACGGCGCGGGTCGATCCTCCGGCGGCAGCGGGCGGGACGGCTCGAGGGTGAGCTGGCGCCGTGAGTGTTCGACGGGGCCAAGCTCCTCGATCTCCCTGGTTCCGCCGGCGCCCATATCCCTGAAGCGTCGCGCCGACACCAACACCCGGCTTTCCAGGGAACCCACGGCGTTGTTGTAGGCCTCCAGCGCGGAGTCAAGCCCCCGACCGACCTTGGCGAGGTGCTCGACGAGGACTGAGATGCGATCGTGAAGCTCCCGGCCCAGGGCGCTGATTTCCTGGGCGTTCTCGGCGATCGTCTCTTGCTGCCATCCGTAGGCAACTGCCCGGAGCAAGGCGATCAGCGTCGTAGGCGACGCCGGAATCACCCGCTCGGCGACGCCCTGCTCGATCAGCGACGGATCGCGTTCGAGCGCCGCGCTGAAGAATGTCTCGCCGGGCAGAAAGAGCACCACGAACTCGGGCGTTGGCTGAAACTGATCCCAGTAACTCTTCGCACTGAGCATGCGAATGTGGTTTCTGATCTGCTGGGCATGGGCGTGGAGGTGCTTCATGCGCTCGCTCTCGTCGTCAGCTTCGACCGCTCTCAAGTAGGCGTCCAGCGGAGCCTTCGCGTCGACCACGATGTTCTTCCCGCCCGGGAGCTTCACGATCAGATCAGGCCGGAGACGCCCATCGGCCGTTGACACTGAGACCTGCTCTCCGAAATCGCAGTAGGCAACCATCCCCGCCATTTCGACGACCTTCCGCAGCTGGATCTCACCCCAGCGGCCGCGTACCGTCGGCGTCTTGAGCGCCTGCACGAGCTTGCTGGTCTCCGTCTTCAAACGTTCCTGGGTCGTGGCCAATGATCGCACCTGTTCGGTGAGGCCCGCGTAGGCCTGAACCCTGGAGCGCTCGATCCCCTGCAGGGCCGAATCCACCTTGGAAAGCGAGTCCGCCACGGGCCTGACCAGATCATCAATGGCTTTCTGGCGCTTGTCGAGGTCCGCTCTGGCGGTTTCCTGATACTGGTCCATGCGCGTGCGCGCCAGCTCGAGGAACGACTGGTTGTTGGTATGCAAGGCCTCCGCCGATAGCGCCTTGAATGCATCGGAGAGTCTGGCCCTGGCATCCTCCAGCAACGCGAGTTTCTCCGCGGACGACGTGCGCTCCTCCTCTCTGCGGGCCTGGAGATCCGCGTTTCGCTGCTGGAGCGACTCGATCTCCCGCTGGAGCGCCGCCGTTGACGTTTCCAACGCCGGGATGCGGCATGCCCGTTCTTCGGCGGCGGACCGGCGGGCGGCCTCCTCCTGGAGTCGAGAGAGGCCCTCTCTGATCTCGCGCTGGGCGGCATCGGCCGACCGCTGAGCCTCCGCCAGGCGCTGCTCCGCCGCGGCCAGACGTTCGGACAAGACGGTCCGATCCCTATCCGATGCCTGAAGATGGGCCAGCGCGACATACATTCGTCGGCGCAGCAGCAGCCACGCGGCGAGGACTCCCGCGATGATGCCCAGCGCCACCGGTACCGTCAAGGATGAGGTCATGAATCCACCCTCCTCGCCCCGGTGCGCGGGGAGACACATTTGGGAGCATTCACGCGTCGTTGTGCCGCGAGCACCCCCATTGGGCTATCGGTAAGACGACGCGCCCAACACCCGTCTTCCGCGCCGCGTCGTTGATCTCGTTGCGCTCCCGTAGGGGGCTCCCGACTGCTCAGCTTCGGGAAACGTGGGCTTCGGCGTCAGCGATTCTGACCACGGTCTCGAATGCCGGCGGCTCATGCAGGTGCCGCTTCACCGTGCATTGTTCGACGCTGCGCACCAGCGCCGGCACATACTTCGCGGGGAATGAGGCGGGCACCTCGATGCTGAACGTGATCTTGGTGAGCATTCCCCGGGTCTTGTCCGCTTCGGTGGAGAGCCTCATCCGCAAGTCTTCGGTGGGAATGCCCCGGTGCTGCAGGAAGGAGAGGGCATAGATGCCCGCGCAGGCGCCCAGTGACGCGAGAAACAGGTTGAAAGGCGTGGGCGCGCTTTCTTCTCCGCCGGCGGCCACAATCTGGTCGGTTTGCACAACGAAACCATCGAACTCGGCATTGACCCGGGCGCGGCCCGGGAAGGTGATCTCCATATCCATGGCATGTCCTTCCGCAGTGGTCGAATGGGAAACACGACACGCGACAAGATAGGGATCGCGGCGGTGGCGGCCAACGGGAGGGGCAGATAGAGTCGGCCGGGACACTCGATGGAATGCCCCGGCCGATGATGCCGCTCGTCGAGTCAGTTGGTGTGCTTCAGACTCTTCTTCAGCTCGTCGAGTTCGGCACGGAGGGCCTTGATCTCGTCGGTGAGGGACTCGCGCAGCTCCTTGAGCCCCTGCCGAAGCTCTTCAGATGCCGCCTCGTCCTCGAGTTGGAGCTGCTTCTGGAACTCCCGCGGTTCGAACTGGGGCAGGCCGGGCAGGTTCGGGAGAACCCTCATCCCGAATCCTGTGCCGTCATCGTCCCACGTGAAGAACTGGGGCACTCCCTTCCGGTACTTCTCGGGAGTTTCGGCCAGCTCCACTTCCTTGGTCATTTCCTTGCCGTCGCGGATGAAGACCAGCGCGACCTTGTCGCCCGGCTCATGATCTCCCATCGCCTTGGTGAGACCGAGTGGGTGTTCAACCGTCTCCGTGCCGACCTTGACGATAACGTCGCCGGCCATCAGCCCGGCCCCGGCGGCGGGACCCCCCTCGATGACCTCGGAGACCAGCACGCCGTCCTTGCTTCCGAAGTGCTCGCCGAGCTGCTCCGACAGTTCCTGGGTTCGTATGCCCAGCCAGGCTCTCGGCTCGCCGCTGATGACAATTGTCTTCCTGATGTCATCCGAATCCAGCAGGGAGGCGGGCTTCTGTTCAGGCTTGCCCAGTTTCACCTGCAGGGTCGTCTTGCCGCTCTTGCGCCACACGGTGATGGCCACCGTGTCACCCGGCCGGTGCAGCGCGAGGGCATCCCTGAGATGCCCAGGCCCGATGATGACCTCTTTGTCGATCCCGATGACAATATCACGATCCTTCATGCCCGCCTGGTCCGCGGGGCTCTCCTCGACGACATCCACGACGAAGGCACCCCGGCCTTCGTAGTCGAGTTTCTTCATGGCGTCATCGTCGATGACCCCCAGAATGACGCCGAGGTAGGCACCGTCGGCATGCACCGCTGCCGGCGCCAGAAGCACACTGAGTATCACTGCTGCGAGTATGCGCTGCATTACCACACACCTCCATCAGATGCATACGAGACTTCGTTCCCTTGGTTTTCCGAAGTGGCGCCGAGCGGTGTGTAGATGCTCACCGCTCGCCCTCCGGAGATGGGGAACCTGCTGACGACGAATGAGCGCTCGGGCTCCATCTCTCCATAGACCTGGCGAGCCCCGAGCTGTCTCGCCAATCGCCGGTCTTGCTCCAGGCTTGCCGCCAAGGTGTGCTCCAGGGGGACCGAGTCGCCGCTGCGGGCGAATTGCATGCCAGTGGCGGCGGGGGGTGATCCGAGGAGCGCCGCGAATGAATCGCGAGCCCTGTGGGAAATCGCGGGCCGAGCGACGCTCAGGGCACACAGGGCCATGGCGGCGACCGCGGTGACCCGCCAGTTGCGGCGGGACCGTTCGAGGCCTACACGCTGATGTTCAAAGACGAGCTGCTGCTTCAGGTAAGCCTGGAACTTCGGCGCATCCATCGACACCGGCAGCCCACCCTGCATCGTGTGCTCTTCCATGGTTCCAGCCCTCCATTTCCAGTATCTGCTCCAGCTTCCTCAGGGCCCGCATGGCCCGGACGCGGACCGCGCTCTCCTTGACACCAGCCGATTGCGCGATGACCGCATAGGTCTCGCCCTGGAAGTAGTGGAGCGTGACGATGTGGCGATCCCGGGGGTCGATCTCGGCAAGGGCTCGCGCGAGTGCCCGCGCCAGCTCACGACCTGACCAGGCCGCCTCGGCCTCCTCGAGCTCATCCCTCACCGGTCCGGGCAGTTGGTCGGGGAGCGGGCTTTCCGCACCCTTGGCCCTCCTGCGCTGCACATTGGCGGACTCGTTCGCGGCGATCCGGTAGAGCCAGGGCAGAAACCCGCACCGCCTCCACCTGAACCGGCCGATGGCGCGAAGCGCCTTGTAGAACGTCTCCGACGTTGCCTCTTCCGCATCGGTGAAAGAACCGAGGAGACGGTAGGTATAGGAGAGGATCCTGCCGACATACGCGTCGTACAGAGCGCCGAATGCCTGGGGGTCCTTGCTGGCGGCTTTGACGAGCCGCCGTTCCTGATTCTTGTCCACTCCACTCTCCCGGTCGAGGCTTCACCCAATACAACGAGAGGGTCACCCTACCGTTACACGAGATGCGATCGTTGCTGTCCCCGGAGGCCGTCGTGCGACGGGATGGCCAAGACGACAGGGGGCCAAAGGCGCAGGAGGCGGGAGGAGTCAGGACATGGGAGAGAGGAGTGAGCATGGGACGGAACGGAGTCGGCAGTCGCCAATTGGCAGCCTTCCGATTGCGGAAGGCTGATTACGGAGCGCAGAATCCGGAGGGAAAACGGAGCAAGACGGTGTCAGCTCGCCTGGACTCCTTGCTTCTCACTCCAATCTCCTTGCCGGGCCCACTGTGAACTGTCAACCGTGAACGGTCAACAGCGAGCCCAGCGAGCCTCACGGGAACGAGGAGCGAATCAGGCCGTCCAACCCGCAGGCTCTGCCCAGGACGAAGAGCCCCGCCGACATCAGTGCGGCGGCGGGCACGGTCAAGAGCCATGAGCCGAAGATGTCCTGCGTGACTTTCCGGTTCACCGCGCCGAGCCCCCGGGCGAATCCGACGCCGATGATGGCCCCCACGATGGTGTGGGTCGTGGACACGGGAAGTTTGAGAAGGGTGCACGAGATCACGGTCGTCGCGGCAGCAAGGTCCGCGGCCACCCCACGGGTCGGCGTCAACTGAGTGATCTTGGTGCCGATCGTGAGCATGACCCGGTAGCCGTAGGTCGCAAGGCCCAGCACGATTCCGAAGCCTCCGAGACCAAGCAGCCAGAGGGGGGCCGCCGTTTTCACGTCAACGGTTCCTCCCCGGATGATGTCGACCACCGCGGCGACTGGCCCGATGGCATTGGCCACATCGTTGGCGCCGTGGGCGAACGCGACGCTGCACGACGTGATCACAACCAAGGGGGCGAAGGCGCACTCAATCGAGGCAAGCTGATCGGCGAGGGGAAATGTTTCGCGCGGCGTGAGCCTGCGCTTCAGGAACGGTCGAGCAGCCGCCGCGACCAGCACTCCCAACGCCACAGACAGGATCACCGCGGGCGCGCCGGTAGCCTCGAGGAAAGTCCCCTGCAGCTTGCGGCCAAGACCCTTGAAGAGCGTGGAGAACACCACCGTGCCGACCACCGCGAAGACCACCAGAGGGGAGTAGCGGATGGCTGCCGAGATGGGCCGGGACTGCCCAAGAATGAACCGGACCATCAGTTTGAAGATCAAGTAAGCCAGCAGTCCGCCCACGACCGGTGAGATGAACCAGCTTGCCACGATGGTGCCCATCTTGCCCCACGAGACCGCCGCCCACCCGGCTCCGACGACACCGAAGCCGGCGACCCCGCCGACGATGGCGTGCGTCGTCGAGACGGGAAGGCCGAACCACGTCGCAAGGTGCAGCCACAGAGCCGTGCCCAGTAGCGCGCACAACATGCCCAACGCCATCAACTCCGGCGTGGCGGAGAAGTTGGCTGGATCGACGATGCCGCGCCGGAGGGTGTCCGCGACGTGACCGCCAGCGAGCGTTGATCCCGCCACTTCGCAGAGTGCGCCGAAGAGGATCGCCTTGGGAATGGAAACTGCCCTCGCGCCGACGGCATCCCCCATGGAGTTGGCAAAATCGTTGGCGCCGATTGTCCATGCCAAGTACAGGCCCAGCGCGACCGTCGCGCCGAGGAGCACGGTGACCACGAGATCGGTACTCCCGCTAACCCTTGACGATCATCTGGCGCAGGATGTCGCCGCTGTTCTCCGCTGCGTTTGCGATCCCGCTCAGAGACCGCAGCATCTTCTCATAGAAACTGATGGTGATGGGATCCAGTTGTTGCTCCAATTGGTAGATGTGTGTGCTCACTTTGCGCTGCAAGCGATCGGCCTTCCACTCCGCTTCGCCGAGACCGCCGACGCGCTGAAGGATCAACTGAGCTTCCGCCCCCTTGAAGGATGCTTCCGCGAGCGCACCGAGTTCTTCCGCGGCGGTCATGAGCAGATCGCTCACTGAGGTGATCTGGTCCACAAACTCCAGAAACTCCCGGACGAGTTCGGGGTGGATCTTGGTCTTTCGTATCAACAGCACCACCGAGAAGTCCTGCACGTAGTCAGCAACATCGTCGATGCTGTGGAGGTAGTGCTCCAAGTCTGCACGGTCTACGGGCATCATGTACTGGCGCGGCAACTGCTCCCGGATGGCATGCTTCACCTGATCGGCTTCATACTCCAGCTTGCACACCAGATCCTGCAGGCGGTGGATCTCGTCGTGGTCCTCCCGGATGCATGCCTCCATGAGAGGCCGCACAAGCTTGACGCACTCGTGTACCTTCTTGGTGTGCTCGACCAGTGGACCAAACGGAGAGGTGCCGAAGAGCTTCTCGATGAGCCGTTTCATGTATCTTCTCCCATGGAGTCGAATCAGGAGTCAGAGCGCATTCGCGATGAGGCGAACAGAGCCGTTCGGCCACCAAGGTCGGGTACGCGCCGGCTCTTGGCAACCCCTGATCGGGCGACTTCGGCGGAATAGTCTCCCGTGCGCCCGCGGGACGCCCGCAGGAACGGCTTTCCAGGAATCAAGCGACAAGGGGAGGTGGGTATGATCAGGCACATCGTCATGTGGACGCTGAAGGAATCAGCCGACGGAAAGCCCAAGGCACAGAACGCAGTGCGGATGAGAGATGCCCTCGAGGGAATGCGCCCGCGTATCCCCGAGATCCTGCGGCTTGAGGTCGGGCTGAATGCCGTCCAGGGGCCGGAAGCATTCGACGTGGTTCTGGTCGCCGACTTCGCAACCCGCGACGACCTGGAACGCTATCAGGCGCATCCCGCGCACGAGCAGGTCAAGGTCTTCGTCCGCACCGTTCGGGAGACCCGGGCGGTAGTCGACTACGAGGTTCCGTGAGGCGGATAGCGGCCTCACGGAGAGAATCCTCATGCTCCGCAAGGGGTATACTGAGTGATCTCCCGACCTCGCAGGGATGACCCCAGGCCCTTGCCGTCCAACCGCGCGACTTCCAGATGGCACGCGCGCACATCGAAGTAGAGGGGACGTGATGGCTGACTTTCACGAACTCGCCCAGTATGCCCCCGGCCGGTGCATGCGATGCATCCCGCGGAGAGGGTGGTACACAAAGGGGGAGGAGCGCCTTCTCCCTGAGGTGTGGAGGCCCATCTCCGTGCATCCCAGGTGGTCGCCGGTCCCGTGGATCGGCCAGCAGGCGGGGGTGCCCGTCATCGCATTCTGTTCCATCTGCGAGTCTCTATGGTACATCCTCTACGACAGGAATGAAGATGCCTACCTCCCTTCGGGGCTTCCTCCGGGGATCGACACGGTACTGCGGACGGACGGAAGGCTGGGAGATGTGTGGCCTCTGGTCGCGATGGAGGACCCTGCGGTGAAGGGCTTGGTCAGCAGCTACTTCTCGCATGCCGAGTATGACCATGAACTGGCCGCCCGGATCATTATCTCACGTATCGCCGCCCAGGAACTGAGCCGATGGGAGGCGGAGCGCCTGGTGTACTTCCTTCGGGGCGTGGTGTGCGGCGGGCAATTGAAGCGGCCGGGGCGTCCAATCCGCATTCCCTCGCTTGCGCCGCTCATCGCTCTACTCGCTCGCGACGATGTGTGGTGCGATGGCTGGGACACCGCGTACGACAAGGTGAAGGTACGGGACTTCATTGATGACATAGTTACCACTGCCTTCGGGCCGGCTTCAGGGCGGGCGTCCTGCTGGGTGCGTACGCGTGATGTTGACCGGGACACGCTCCAGTCGATGGTCGGGCCCACCAACCGGCGACGCCGCGCTGCGGAGCGGCTGGAACGCGCGGTTGGTGAAGGGCGCCCGGGCCTTGCCCGTGAGGCATTGGCCGACTTCGATAAAGTGGCGGGTCAAGCACATGCGCCGTTGGCGCCGTCGGAGATAGAAGGACTCGTCGGGGCGCTGGCGGCCATGGAACAAAGGGCCCACGATGAGGGTCAGGGCAGTCGTTGGAGCTTCCTCTGCGGTCACACGAGGGCCATGCTGACGACCTTGTGGTGTTGCCACCGCATTCCCACCGCATGCGCCGATCTGGTCCGGGAGGCAGTCGGCCGAGATGACCTGCCTACCCCACGGGAGGGCCAACCATGAATGCTCGGTCAGTTCCCGGAAGGGCCGGCATCGGATGAGTGTTCGGACTGCGTGCTGTTGGTTCTTGCCATACGATCGTCACCACGGGAACTGCGGCGCCCGGACCGGCGTGATTATCGCGTCTCGGGCGGTGTTGGTCGCCTGCGACCCGCAGTCGTGAAGGTCATTGACGCGAGTATGCCCTCCAGAGTATGATCGTCAGCAGGCGGGCGAGTCATTCGTGCGCGGTCCGTTACTGCCGTCAGTCCACCGGGGCCGCCGGCGTGTCCCGGCTCGCTCTCGATCAGAACGAGGCATCACGCCAGCAGTGAGTTACGTCCGCACTCAGGGAGGTGCCGTGGAACACAGTCGCATATCATGTGTGCCAAAGCGGCAAATAGCCGTAGTGGCGTTTCTCGTCCTGATGTCGCTCCCTCGACCGTCGTTGGGTAGTGATCGCAGTCCGGGAACACCGGATTTCGCGGGGAACCCGCAAGGCGGGTCCGCAGATCTGCAACCGACAGGCGCCGGGCTTCTCCGCGCAGTTATTGAGGATTCCGTACTGGCCCGACGCGTGCTGGTGCTGGAACGACCGGGTGACACGCTGACCTTCACCATGGCCGAACTGGCGGCGTCACCCCTGTGCATGGAGGGCCGGGGCGGTTTCACGACCTCCGCCGGCACTGAAGTCACTGGGACATGGGCGGGCATCAGCCTGCCGGATCTGCTCACGCAATGGGCCGGCCTCAAAGGATCGCAGTCCCTCACGTTCATTGCCGATGATGGCTACCGGATGGCATTCGATGGCAGCGAGATACTGGACCGACGCCAGGGCACCTGGATCCTGGCGATGGTGCGCGATGGCGTGCCCATCCCGGCGGCCATGGGGCCGGTCCGGGCGATCAAGGTGGGGCGCGCAACCCCGCTGGTCACCGGCCACCTTTCGGTCCAAGGCATCAGCACCATCCGAGTCAGCGGCGTCTCGACTCCGTCGTTCTCGCTGGCCATGCGGGGCAGCATGAATGTGGACGTCGACAGGCAGACGCTGCAGAGTTGCGTGAGCTGCCACAGCGCGCGCGTAAGCGGGGGCCCGGGCAGCGGCTCAGCCGAGTACGACGGCGTTCCCCTCTATCGTCTCCTGGCGTTCTCCGACGATTCCCTGTATGCTCCCCATCGGCAGGACAGTGCGGTTCTTTCCTACCAGCGGCAACTCGCCGTGGCGGGGTATGGCGTGGAGGTGCGTTCCGTGACGGGAGAGACGATCACCCTTGATTCGCGGATCCTCGATCGAAGCAACCATGTCATTCTCGCGCTGTATCGCGCGGGGGACGATTTGACGGATGATGAGGCGCCGGTGCTGGTGGCCGGCCCGGAGGAATCTGGTTCGGAACCGGGGGCGGCCCTCAAGGTCATCCCTCGCGTCACATCGCTGACGCTTCAGATGCCCTGACCGTAGCGGCACGCGCACCCAGCCGGAGTGCATGCCGCGGAGTTGGCATGGGCAGAGCGGGGAGTGCTACCTTCAACGGCGTCATGATCGACCGAGCCCCGGCTCCTCCACGGCACTATTCTAATATTAGAATAGTGCCCATCCGTTGCCTTCAGGACTATTGGATCCGGTTTCCTGCCATACGTTCCGCAACGACACGGCGGACGATGGGCACGGCTCTTCGATGGATGACGGGGCTCTGTGGCTCAGGATGCCGGCAGGTCGGTTCGTCGGCGCTTCTGCCCTCGATGTGGCGACCGCCGGCGAGCCCCTTCGCCAGTGAGCGGCGCGTCGCGGCTGCCTCGCCGCCGGAACGCCTCAGCCAGTCCGCCGGCGGCGGTTTCACGGTAACGGGGCGAAAGGTCGCGGCCCGTTTCCAGCATGACCCGCACGACCTCATCGAACGAGATGTGATGGTGACCGTCCGTGAGCAAAGCGAAATCCGCGGAGGCCAGCGCACGTGATGCGGCGAATACGTTGCGCTCGATGCAGGGGATCTGCACTAACCCTCCCACGGGGTCGCACGTGAGCCCCAGGTGGTGCTCGAGGCCTGTCTCCGCCGCATACTCGATCTGCCGCAACGATGCCCCGAGCATCTTCGCGGCCGCCCCGGCCGCCATGGCGCAGGCCGTGCCGATCTCGCCCTGACAGCCGACCTCGGCGCCGGAGATGGACCCGTTGTGCTTCACGATGTTGCCGAGCAACCCTGCGGTGGCGAGGGCCCGCACCACCGTGTCCTCACCGCAGTCAGTCTCCTCCTGCATGGAGCGGAGCACGGCGGGAAGCACTCCCGCCGCGCCACACGTCGGCGCGGTGACGATCTCGCCGCCCGCCGCATTCTCCTCGGCGACGGCAAGGGCATAGGCCGATATCACCCTGCGTCGCTTGAAGTAGGGGCTCGACTCTGCCGCCCGCCGGTAGAACGACCACGCACGGCGGGGTAGCCCCAGCGGGCCGGGGAGCACGCCTTCGGCGTGAAGGCCGCGGTCGATGGCTGCCGCCATCACACGCCAAACCTCCCGGAGGAACCCCCAGATCTCCTCCCCTTCGCACTCTGCGACGTACTCCCAGAAGGCCAGGCCCCGCCGTTCGCAGTCCTGGAGGATGTCGTTCATCGTCGCATGGCCATATGTGCCGGAGGCGACCGTCTTCTCGCCCTCTTCGCGGATTGCGCCGCCGCCGACACTGTAGCCCTGCCATGACCCCAGCATCCTTCCTGTCGTATCGAACGCCTCGAACCGCATGCCGTTGGGATGCTCGGGGAGGGTCTCGCCGGGACGCCACACAATCTCCACGGGCTGGGGCGCCAGTGCCTCCCTGATGGCGGGATCGGCAAGGTGGCCCTTTCCCGTCGCGGCGAGACTGCCGAACAGCGTCGCGCGGAAGCCCCGGGCATCGGGATGGCGTTCCCTGAATGAGATGGCGGCTGCACGCGGCCCCATGGTATGGCTGCTGGAGGGCCCCCGGCCGATGCGGAAGAGTTCTCGAATCGAATCCATCATCATACCTCTCCGTCTGCTTCGGGCCGCATGGAGTGAGCGTGTCCTCTGTCCAGCACCTTGGGCTCGTCCAATCAGAGACCGATGTCAGCGCCGGAACTCCTCATTGCGGGAGTCACGCGCTTCTCTTCGGCTCGTATGCGTCGCATTCGAATTCGATCTCTCCCTGCTGGTCCAGACGATTGAGGGCGCACGGGATCTCCTCGCTCGGGTCATCGCCCTTCGCGCAGGAACGGCAGAGCGCCGGCTTCTCGACCAGTTCGGGATCCAGCTCGGCCCCATCATCGTCGAAGTATCGTGGCTGGTCGGCGGTGTCTCCTCTCATCTTGCCCTCCTGGGGCGCCCGCTAGAGTTTCCGTTTCATGAACACGGCGATCTCGCCATCCGGCCAGTCGTCATTCGTGTAGTAAGAGAGGTCGATGCCCTCGACCGTGAAGCCCATCCTGCGGTAGAACCGGATGGCGGGCACGTTGGTGTTCTGGGTCTCGCAGATCATGATGCGAAGTCCCGCCGCCCGGGCCCGGCGGGCGAGATCCTCCATCAGCACCGTTCCGATTCCCTGCCCCTTGCGACGCTCCGCCACATGAAACTCCCACACCCAGAGGCTCCTGTTCCATTCCTGGGCTTCCGCCAGGGACACGCCGACCAGCGCCTCGCCTTCATCCACGCCGAGGCAGAACTCCCCCGGCACCATGCGCCGGTATCGCTCCAGGCTCTCCGCATCCGGAGGGGCGAACTGCTTGCGGTAGGGTGTGGCCAGCGTTGCCAACGTCATAGTGAACGTGACTCCCGCCTCGGTCTCCTCCCGGGCGATCTCGTAGCGGGCATCGCTGACATACCCGCCGTGGAGCAGGCACAGGA
>JALOPK010000155.1 GCA_025453925.1 Candidatus Eiseniibacteriota bacterium
GCCGCCGCGGTCCAGAGCCTTTCCGGCCGGCCGCTTGAAGCGCTCAAGATACACCTCCGAGTCCTGGATGCACGGCCTGGAGATCCAGGCTCGGCGCTGGCAGCGGCCAAGATCCTGGTGGGTATGGGCATGCCTGACAGTGCCGTGGTCGTCATGGCGACGATGGGGAGTCCGGCGCCAGGCGATCAAGCCCACGCCACCGAGCGCGCACGGCTGTTTCTCGCTGCCGGTCGCCCCGATCTGGCGATTGTTCTCTGTGACTCGATTGACGCTGATCAGAATCCCGAAGCGCGGCTCATCTGCTCGTCCGCTCTCGCAGCCGCCGGCCGCGTTGGCGATGCGGCGGAGGCCTACCTCAGCACAGCGGCCGCCGCGGAATGTCATGAGAGAACGCTGGATGAGTGCTATGAGTCACTTCTGAGACTGGCCCGGCCCGATGCGGCATCGGAAGTAGCTAATCGAGCGATGAACTGCCCGGGAGCCCATGGCGCATGGGCCACCAGGCGAGCATACGCCCTCGTCGCTGCGGGACGGCTGGATGAGGCGGAGTCGGTGCTCGAGGATCGGTGGCGGCGTGAGCCGGCTGACGTCGCGGCACTGGATCTTCTGTCCTCGGTCGTGTACCGGCGGGGTCGCCTTGGCCGTGCCGAGTCCCTCCTCCGGCGCGGGGTGGAGGCATTCCCCGAGGTGCCCTCCCTGCGCCGACGCCTTGCCGGCCTGTACCGCGACGGCGGACGGATTGCCGATGCCATGCGGATCTTGGAGGATGAGGCGGGAGCCGAGCCCGACACGACGACGGCAGCACTCCTCATGGCGGGCTGGACCAGCGCCGGATTCCCTGATCGGGCCGTCGCGCAGGCAGTCGCCATTCCTCTCTCCGGAGGTGACATGGCATTCCAGGCGGCCGCAGCATGGGAACGACTTGCCTGCGTGCGGCGGAGCGCCTCGGCATTCGAGGAGATTCTGCGACGCGATCCACAGCAAGGGCAGAGCTGCAACTACCTGGGCTACATGCTTGCGGAACGAGGGTTCCAGCTCGCCCGCGCGGAGACCCTCGTGCAATGCGCCCTTCGGGTGGAACCCGACAATCCGTACTACCTTGATAGCCTTGGATGGGTATACTACCGGCAGGGAAGGCTGTCCGACTCGGTTCAATTGCTTCGGCGAGCACTGGCCCTCGATCCCGCCGAGTCAGAGGTGATGAAGCACCTTGGCATCGCCTTGATCCACAGTGGCGCCTCCGAGGAAGGGATGACGCTGTTGCGGAGAGCGGCAGCTGACCGCCCATGGGACATGGAGCTGCGCGCCGTGCTGAAGGATGCCATCCCGTGAACCGTCACGCGGCCAGGGTGGTGGAACTGCCTGCGGTCATCCGGCTGCTGGCCCAGTGGGTGCCCTCGCCGCTGGGAGCGGCCCGTCTGGCGCGTCTGGCGCCTTCACACTCCAGACGAGTCGTCCGGTCGCGGCTGGCTCGCACCAAGGAGGCTATGACGCTCCTTGCCGCCGGCGAGTCGCCCCCCCTTGAACAGATGCCTGATCCGGCTCCGGCGCTCAAGAGAGCGGCGGCCGGAGCGATACTCTCGGGAGAGGAACTGTCCGGCACCGGGGCATTCGTCACCGAGTGCGTGCGTGTTGGCGACTTCCTTCGCCGGCACCGCGACACCTGCCCCGAGCTTCACCGCCTGCTGTGCCGCATCGCACCACAGGCATGGGACGATCTGGCGGAGGCCGAGACCGCCCTGCGCATTTCTATCGACGCCGGCGGCGCCGTCAAGGATGAGGCGTCCAGCAAGCTGAGGACGATCCGTGCGACGCTCCGGGCCACAGACGCCAGAGTCCGGGATGCGGCCCACGGGGCGGTGAGAGAACTCTCGGGCCGGGACGCACTGCAGGAGTCGGTGGTCCACTACCGCGGCGGTCGGCCCGTGCTGCCGGTCAAGGCCGACCGCAAGGAGAAGGTTCCCGGCGTGCTCAGGGACGTGTCGGCCAGCGGGTCTACGTTGTTCGTGGAACCCGTGGAGGCCGCCCGGCTCGGGCGGCTGAAGGAACGGCTGCTCAAGGATCAAGACAGGGAGGAGCGTAGGATCCGCAGGGCGCTCACGATGCAGATCTCGGAGCTGTCTGCGGCCCTGCGCCGACTCCGCGCCGTCATTGGGCACATGGAGGTATCGTTCGCGGCGGCGGCATTCGGCCTCTCCCGGAATGGCGTGTGCGCCGAACTCACCACCGACGGCACGCTGGACCTGCGGACCGTCTACCACCCCCTTCTCCCACCCGGCGGTGTCCCGCTTACGCTTCGGCTGGATAGCCTGACCCGCACCTTGCTCATCACCGGGCCGAACACGGGAGGAAAGACAGTGGCGCTCAAGAGCGTCGGCCTCAGCGTGCTCATGACGGCGTGCGGCCTGCCGGTCTTGGGGCGGGAGGGCACGGCCGTGCCGGTAGTGCGGGCCGTGCTGGCGGATATCGGTGATGAGCAGAGCATCGAGCAATCGCTCAGCACCTTCAGCGGCCACATGTCCAACATCGTCAGCGTGATTGAGCAGGTGGAGGAAGTCGGTGCCGGGCTGTGTCTCGTCCTCCTGGATGAGCTGGGCGCCGGGACTGATCCCGCCGAGGGTGAGGCCCTGGGGTGCGCGGTCCTGGAGTGGTTGCACGCGAAGGGAGGTCCGCATGTGCGGCTCCTTGCCACGAGTCACTTCGCGCGACTCAAGGAACTGGCCGCTTCGGCAGACGGAATGACGAATGCGCGCATGGAGTTCAATGCGGCAACCCTCCGGCCCACCTACGACTTGTCCATGGGAGCGGCGGGGGCATCGCAAGCATTTCCGGTGGCGGAACGGTTGGGGCTGCCCGGTGGCATCTTGACCAGAGCCCAGGAGTTTCTCGGTCCCGAGAGGGTTGAGTTCCAGAAGCTGGTTGCCTCGCTGGACGCCGAACGGCATGACCTGGGGGTCGCTAGAAGAAACGCCGAAGAGCAGGCGGCGCGACTGGAGGCGGAGTTGCGCCGATTGAGGGACGAAGCGGTAGCCGATCGGGGACGGCTGGCCACCATGCGGGACGAGTTCCGTCGGCAGGCCGACGAAGTGCTGTCATGGAGCCGCAGGGAACTCAAGAACGCGCGGATGGAGGAAGGGCTGGCGGCGGCACAGCGGCGTCACGTGGCGATCCATGAGAGACTCACGTCGGCCATCCCGGTGGAGACGCCGGCGCCGACGGCCGCACGAGCGGCCCATGTCAGGCCCGGGGACTCCGTCGAGGTCGCCGGATTCGGCAAGGGATCGCTGGTGGAGGTCGATCCCAAGAGCCAGATCGCACAGGTGATCGTCGGCGCCGCCCGCGTGGCGGTGCCGGTTTCGCAGGTAAGGGAGACGGGTCTTGGGCCCCGGCGAGAACCAGCGTTCGTGGCGATCCCCGAAGAGGCCGTCGGGCCGGAGCTTCTCCTGCTGGGGCTGCGGGCCGACGAGGCGCGGGAACGGGTGGTGCGGTATGTCGACGATGCCCGGGCGGCGGATATGTCGGTGGTCCGCATCGTCCACGGCCTGGGACGGGGCGTTCTCAAAGAGGTTGTTCGGGAAGCGCTGCGGTCGCACCCCGCCGTCTCAAAGTTTCGTTCCGGTGCGATGCAGGAGGGGGGACAGGGCGTGACGGTGGCGTATCTTGTCTAGGTTCGTTCGTTCTGGACTGGTCCCCAAGGATCCTGGAGAGGAGACTGCCCGCGATGGAGAGTAGGCGCCGTGGGCTTTTCTTTGAAGAGTTCGACGATGGCATGACGATCCTCACCCCGAGGCGGACGGTGTCCGAAGCCGACATCGTCCTGTTCGCAGGGCTCTCGGGCGACTTCAACCCCCTGCATGTCGACGAGGAGTTCGCACGGAACACCATGCACGGCGGGCGAATCGCCCACGGCATGTTGAGCGCTTCCATTTCGTCGGGGCTCGCCGCCTTGACCGGCATCTTCGATGGAACGGTGGTGGGTCTGCTGGAGGTGGATGTTCGATTCCTGAGCGTGGTCCGGGCCGGGGACACGCTCCAGCTCGAACTCCAGTGCACCGGCAAGAAGCGCGCCCCACAGGGCGACAGCGGTTTGGTGATTCTCAAGACTACTCTGCGGAATCAGAGGTCGGAGACGGTTTCGGAGGGCAAGTGGAAGCTGGTCATCAGAACCGCTCCCGCTTCGCCATGACTGAGGGCGTAGATCGAATGGACCGGGAGGAATAGCATGCGCGTACTTGTGACGGGTGGGGCTGGCTTCATCGGGTCCAACTTCGCCCGGTTGTTGACCAGCGAGCGCCCATCTTGGGAGGTCGTGGTTCTGGACAAGCTCACCTACGCGGGTAACCCGGCCAACATCGGCGACCTCCGCGTATTCGATGGGTTCTCCTTCCTTCAGGGCGATATCTGCGACCGGGAGCTGGCGAACGGAATCATCCCCGCCTGCGACGCAGTGGTCAACTTCGCGGCCGAAACCCACGTGGACCGGTCGCTGGCCGGCGCGGACGACTTCGTGCGCACGGATATTCTGGGCGCCAACACCATGCTCGAGGTAGTCCGACGGCACCCGCGCATCAGGTACGTGCAAATCTCCACGGACGAGGTGTACGGGAGCCTCGCGGCGGGCAGTGCGTCCGAAGACACCCCGCTCAACCCCGGCAATCCATATTCCGCCAGCAAGGCCGGCGCGGATCTCCTCGCGCTGAGCTACCACAGGAGTTTCGGGCTGGACGTGGTGATCACGAGGAGTTCCAACAACTTCGGCCCCTACCAGTATCCTGAGAAGGTGATGCCTCTGTTCCTCACGAACCTCCTCGAGGGCAAGCCGGTGCCCCTGTACGGCGACGGGATGAATGTGCGTGACTGGTTGTTCGTGGAGGACAACTGCCGGGGCGTCCTGCTGGTGCTGGAAAAGGGCGTTTCGGGCGAGATCTACAATATCGGCGCGGGAAATGAGCTCCCCAATATCCAGGTGACGATGATGATCCTCGAGGCCGTCGGCGCGTCGAAGGAGATGATCCGGTATGTGGAAGACCGTCCCGGCCATGACAGGCGATACAGCCTGCGCTGGGACAAGCTCGCCGCGCTGGGGTGGCGCCCTCGGGCCGATTTCGCCGCCCAGTTGGCGATCACCGCGGCCTGGTACCGGGATAACCGCGCATGGTGGGAGCCTCTCAAGAGCGGCGAGTTCAGAGAGTACTACCGCCGCATGTACGAAGGACGACGAGGGTACTCGGAAGCGACTCCGGCTTCCGGTTGAAGGAGGGTCGAGCAACGCCACAGGATCATTTCGTCGCGATCGCCGGGAACATCGGCGTGGGAAAGACCCGTCTGACGCGTGAGATCTCGCGGCTGCTCGGGTGGGAGCCCTATTTCGAGCCCGTGGATGTCAACCCGTATCTCGATGACTTCTATGCGGACATGAACCGGTGGAGTTTCCACCTGCAGGTATACTTCCTGTCGAAGCGGTTCATGATGCACAAAGAACTTGTCGACATGGGAGTGCCGTGCGTCCAGGACAGGAGTATCTACGAGGACGCGGAGATTTTCGCCCGCATTCTCCATACCCGTGGCCAGATGGACGAACGGGACTACGAGAACTATGCCGCCCTCTATCGCGTGATGACCCACTATCTCCGGCCACCCGACCTCATCATAGGTCTCTGGGCCTCGGTGGACACATTGATCCGGCGGATCACCCAGCGCGGGCGGAGCTGCGAGAAGACGATCTCTCGCGATTACCTGCAGGAGCTGAACGACGCCTATTCATCATGGTTCGCCCGGGCCAGCGGGATCACTCAATTCCTCCTGGTTGACACCGACCGCGTGGATCTGCTGAGGGAGGATGAGATGCACGGTCTCGTGGAGGAGATCGCGCGGCGCGTCGGCTATCAGCTTCAATTGCCGTTGGAGGGATCGAGCTGAGACCTTCCAGCCCTCAGGGTGCCGCCCGCCTCGTCTTCCGATTCCTCCGCCCATACGCGGGCAGGTTGGCGCTCTCCCTGATCTGCATGGCGTTCTTCTCCGTATTGAGCGGCGCCACCTTGGGCATGATCTCTCCCTTCGCCCGAGCCCTCTTCCGCCCGGAAGCCCAAACCGGCACAGGGTTCAGGAGCACGGAACCGGGTGAGGCAGACCTCGCTCTCCCGGGAGGCGCCCAGGAGTGGGCGCACAAGGCGAAGGCCTGGGCTCTCCGCTCCGTGTCGGGTGCGACACCCTATGAGACGCTCCAGCGGGTGTGTGCGGCGGCGCTCTGCCTGTTTCTCGTCAAGGCGCTGTTCTGGTACGCGCAGGCGTACCTCTTCGCCACCGTCGAGCAGGGTGTGATCCGAGACCTTCGCGAGGCCCTCTACGGGCACATCCAGGGGCTTTCGCTGACGTTCTTCCACTCAAGCCGAACCGGCGATCTAGTATCCCGGATCACCAATGATGTCACCTTGGTGCGCACGATGATCCGCGGCATCATGCGCGACCTGCTGCAACAGGCCTTCGAACTGATGGTCTACCTCGGCATTGTGTTCTGGGCGAGCTGGCAATTGGCGCTGGTGTCTTTGGGCATCTTCCCTCCGATCATGTTCGTCGTAGCGCGCATCGGGAAGCGCCTCAGACGCCAGAGTGCCCGGGCGCAGGAGCGGATGGCGGACATTTCGAGCGCGGCGCACGAACGCATCTCGGGGATACGCCTCGTGAAGGCATCCCATACCGAAGACCAGGAGGTGGTCCGGTTCTCCGGGCTCACCGCCTCCTACTACCGCGCGATGGTGAGAATGATCCGGCTCTCCCAGCTCTCAGGTCCGCTCGCCGAGTTCCTTGGCGCGGTGGGTGCCATGTCGGTGCTGGTGTTCGGAGGCAAGCTCGTGCTGGCGGACGATGCGCTCTCCGCGGACCGGTTCCTCGTGTTTCTGGCGGCATTGCTCTCCACCATGTCGCCGGTCAAGGCCATGTCCAAAGTACATAATGAGGTTCAGGAAGGCCTGGCCGGGGCCGAGCGGGTCGCCCAGATTCTGCGCGAGCGGCCTGATGTCGCTGACCGCGACGGCGCCCGTGACGTCAACGAACTCCGCGAAGGCATCTCCTTCGAGGACGTGCACTTCCATTATGCCAAAGGCCGCGGCCCCGCCCTCCGAGGCGTGTCCTTCACCATTCCCTCCGGCCAGATCACCGCGGTCGTTGGCCCTTCGGGCGCCGGCAAGAGCACCATCGCGGATCTGCTGGTCCGCTTCTACGACCCCACTCAGGGCGCCGTGCTGCTGGACGGCGTGGATCTTCGCGACATCACGACTGCGTCCTTGCGCGCCATGACCGGCATCGTGAGCCAGGAGACCATCCTCTTCCACGACAGCATCCGGGCCAACATCGCGTACGGGTGCTGCGATGCGACGGAAGAACACATCGAGGAGGCGGCCAAGGCGGCCAATATTCACGATTTCATCTCTTCCCTTCCCCGCGGGTACGACACCACCGTCGGGGAACGCGGCGTGCAGCTCTCGGGGGGGCAGCGCCAGCGGATCGCCATCGCCCGGGCCATCCTGAGGAATCCCAGTCTTCTCGTGTTCGACGAGGCCACCAGTTCCCTCGACTCCGAGTCCGAACGGCTCGTGCAGGAGGCCATGTCGCGCCTCATGTCCCGGAGGACCTGCTTCGTGATCGCCCACCGGGTCTCGTCG